>NZ_JBVJGZ010000014.1:152022-219952 GCF_055587025.1 Streptomyces sp. NPDC048600
GGGGGGGGGGGGGGGGGTGGGGGGGGGGGGGGGGGGGGGGGGCGTCTGGGGTCCTGCCCCCCCCCCCCCCCCCCCCCCCCCGCTCCCGCGCCCCCGGATCTGCGCACCGTCCTGCTCAGCCGCCGCTATCTGAAGCTTCTGCTGGTGTGCGGGGTGCTGGGTGTGCCCATCGCGCTGGCCTGCTTCTTCTTCGTGAGCTTCCAGCACCAGCTCCAGCACTGGGTGTGGGAGTCGCTGCCGGAGGCCGTCGGGTACGACCGCGCCCCGTGGTGGTGGCCGCTGCCCGCACTGCTGCTCGCCGGACTGATCCTCGCGCCGATCGTCACCCGGATGCCGGGCGGCGGCGGCCACGTGCCGGTGCACGGACTCGGCGGCGGCCGGCCGCTCGGCCCGAAGGACCTGCCCGGTGTCGTGCTCGCCGCGCTCGCCACACTCCCGCTCGGCGTGGTCCTCGGCCCGGAGGCGCCGCTGATGGCGCTCGGCAGCGGACTCGCCCTTCTCGTCGTGCAGTTCTCCCGCCGGGCGCAGGAGCCGAAGGCGACCGCGATGCTCGCCACGGCCGGTTCCACCGCCGCCATCTCCACCATCCTGGGCGGCCCGGTGGTGGCGGCCGTGATGGTCGTGGAGGCCGCCGGGTTCGGCGGGCCGCAGCTCGTCGCCGTGCTTCTGCCCTGTCTCGTCGCCAGCGGCACGGGCGCGCTGGTCTTCACCGGCTTCGGCGACTGGACCGGGCTGTCCATCGGCGCCCTCGCGCTGCCGAACGTACCGCCGAACGTCAAACCGGACGCCGGTGACTTCCTGTGGGGCATCCCGGTGGCCGCACTGGTCGCGCTGGTCGTCGCGGGCGCCCACCGCATCGGCTACGGCACCGAGGCCTGGACCGGGCGGCACAAGGCGCGGCGCACCGTCGCGGTCGCGGTCGCGGCGGGTGTCTGTCTGAGCGCCTACGCCGTCGTCACCGGCCGCAACCCGCAAGAGGCCGCGCTCTCCGGTCAGGCCGCGCTCGGGCAGCTCGCCGCCGACCCGCAGAGCTGGTCGGTGGGGGCGCTGGTGGCGCTCGTCGTGTGCAAGGGCCTGGCCTGGGGCATCAGCCTCGGCGCGCTGCGCGGCGGCCCGATCTTCCCGTCCGTGCTGCTGGGCGGGGCGACCGCGATGGCCTTCTCCGGCCTGGCCGGTCTCGGCCCGACGCCCGCGCTCGCCCTGGGCATCACCGCGGCGGCCGCAGTCGTCACCAGACTTCCGCTGACCAGCGCGGTGCTCACCACCCTGCTGCTGGGCGGCGACGCCTACGACCAAATGCCGCTGATCGTCATCTCCTCGGTCGTCGCGACCGTCGTCGGACAGCTGGTGAACCCGCCCGAACCCAAGCCGCAGCCCGCGAGGGGGTAGGCCGTGGGACCCGACCCGGACGCCGAGAAGCACCGGCCGCCGCCGGACGAGGTGCTGCGCCCCCTCGGGGCGGACCTGTTCGACGTGCTGACCGCCGAGTCGCTGGTGGACGTGCATGTGCTCGACCGCGAGCTCGCCGTCGTGCGCTCCGCGTCGAGCCCCGCGCGGCTCGGACTCGCCCTGTCGGTCCCGGAGGTGCGTCAGGCGCTGCGCACGGCCCTGGCGACGCGTGCCCCGGTCCGTGATCTGCAGTGCGCGGTGCGGCGCGCCACGCTGTCCGTCTCGGCCTTCCCCCTGCGCGGCCCGGACGGCGGTGCGCTGGGCCTGGCCGTGACCGTCACCGACCTCACCGCGCGCGAGCGCGCCGGGCACCGCGTGGGCCTGCTGGAGCAGGCGTCCGTGGTGATCGGCAGCTCGCTGGACGTCTTCCGGACGGCGGCGGAGCTGGCCGACATCTCCGTGCCCGCCTTCGCGGACGCGATCGCCGTGGACGTGCTCGACTCGGTCCTGCACGGCGAGGCCCCGGCCCCCGGCCCGCTGCTGGACGCGGTCACCGTCCGCCGCGCGGCCTTCGCCGCGATGCCGGGTGCCGATGTCGCCGGGGTGCACGCCATCGGCGGCGTACGGCTGATGCGGCGTGCCACCCCCTACACGGACGCCCTCGCGGATCTCACCCCGCGGCTGGTGAACGACCTCACCGGGCTGGACCAGGAGGAGTGGCTGGAGCGCGATCCGAAGCGCGCCGAGCTGTTCCGGCGCAACAGCGCACACGCCATGCTCGTGCTGCCGCTCACCGCCCGGGGCGTGGTGCTGGGCCTGGCCGTGCTGTACCGGGCGGGCGAGTCGGAGCCGTTCGACGACGTGGACGTCGACATGGGCAAGGTGCTGGCGGCGCGGGCCGCGCTCTGTCTGGACAACGCCCGGCTCTACACCCGTGAGCGCACCCTCGCCCGGATCGCCCAGCGCGACCTGGTCCCGGCGCGGGTGCCCCACTCCCGGGCCGTCGAGACCGCCCACACCTATCTCCCCGTGGCCGCGGGCGGTACCTGGTTCGATGTGATCCCGCTGTCCGGCGCCCGGGTCGCCCTGGTCTCCGGCGACGTCCAGGGCAGCGGGCTGCGCGCCGCTACCGCGATGGGGCAACTGCGCACGGCCGTGCACGCGTTCGCCGCGATGGATCTGGAGCCCGCCGAACTCCTCACCCGGCTGCACGAACTGACGGCCCGTCTGGCGATGGAACAGCAGCACGGCGGTCCCGAGTACGAGCTCGCGGCGGGCTGTCTCTATGTCGTCCACGACCCGGTGGAGCTGCGCTGCGAGGCCGCCGCCGCGGCGCACCCGGCGCCCGTGGTGGCCGTGCCCGGCGCACCGCCGTACAGCCTCGACGTCGACCAGGGTCCGCAGCTGGGCAGCGGCACCGCCTCGTACCGTACGACGTCGGTGGCCATGCCGGCGGACAGTCTGCTCGCCCTGTTCAACCGGGGCCTGGTACCCGGCGGTGATCCGGCCGCGCTGGAGAGCCGGCTGGCCGGGCTGCGGGACCGACCGCTGCGGCAGGTGTGCGACGCCGTGGTGGGCGCGCTGCTGCCGCAGGGGCCCGAGGACGACGCCCTGCTGCTCCTGGCGCGCACCCGGGCCCTCGGCCCCGACACCACCGTCTCCTGGACCCTGCCCGACGATCCGCGCAGCGCGGCGCGGGCCCGGCGGCTGGTGGCCGGGCGGCTCGCCGAGTGGGGGCTCGACGGGGAGGTCGCGGAGGCCGCCGAGCTGATCGTCAGCGAGCTGGTCACCAACGCGGTGCGGTACGCCTCGGGGCCGCTCGATCTGCGGCTGATCCGGGACAACGTCCTGATCTGCGAGGTCACCGACACCAACAGCGCCTCCCCGCATCTGCGGCTGGCCGACGAGAACGACGAGGGCGGTCGCGGCATGTACCTCGTCGGCCGCTTCGCCGACCGGTGGGGCACCCGTGCGCTGGCCCGGGGCAAGACGATCTGGGCCGAGCAGCGGCTGACCTGAGACGGAAGGGCCTAGCGGCGCCGTGGGCGAGGGAGCAGGGGGCGGCGGCCGGGCCGGCGGAGGGTCGTGGTCTTCCCCGGGCGGACCGGCCGGTGCGGGCCGTCGGCCGTACCGTGCAGGCACCAGGCCACGAACGGTACGAGGCTCGGGTCGACCGCGCCGTCCTCGTCGGTCACGGCGGCCGTGAAGAAGTACCGCACCTCCCGGAACTCCAGCTCCATCGCCTGCACCAGGTTCCCCAGGCCGAGTCCCCCGGTCAGCCAGGCGCGGGCGGCGGCGCTGTCGTCGAGCCGCTCGGGGAGCACTCCGTGGCCCGCGAGCAGGTCCGTCTTGCTGACGGCGACGGCCAGCCGGGGCCGGGTGCCGCGCTCGCCGAGCCGGGCCACCGTCTGGGAGGCGTTGGCGAACACGGTGTCGGGCCGGTCCGTGGAGGCGAGGGTGCGGTCCACGGCGGGGCCGCCCGCGGCGTCGAGCAGTTCCCAGGTCACGTCCACGGCCAGCGGGTCCAGTACGAACACGACCGTGCGGGCGGCCCGTACGTAGCGCAGGGCGTCGGTGTCCTCGCCCTTGGCGAAGTGCTCGCCGGCCGCGTCGAAGAGGTGCACCAGCTGCTCGGAGCGTCCCCGGCCGAGGATCGCCGAGTGGGCCCTGGCGAGGTTGCGCTGGGTGGCGCGGGTGTGTCCGCGCATGGCCAGGACCTCCCGCAGCACCCGGTAGCCGGCCACCGAGTCCTCGTCCGCGAGCCGCAGTTCGGGCCCGCCGGACCCGGCCGCGGACTCCAGGGTCATCAGCATGGCCGCCATCAGCTGGGTCTTGCCGGCCGCCCGGCCGCCGACCAGCGGCACCGCGATCTCCCGGGCGTGCCCGGCGTCCCGGTTGAGCGGCTTGCCGCAGTGCGCGTGCGTACAGAACGCGGCGAGCCGGTTCCTGCGGCGCATCAGGATCAGCAGGGTCGGCATCCGGGCCCCGCAGGCGCAGCGGCGCCGGACGATGCCGTACCGGCCCGGCCGGATGTCGCTGTGCCGCCGTCGGCACTCCGCGCGCGGGCAGGCGTACGACGGGTAGGGCACGCGTTCGTAGCAGTGCGGGCAGAGCACGCCCCGGTCGAGGCCCTTCAGGCGCAGCACGGCCCGGTCGAGTCCGCGCAGCACGGCCGCGAGCAGCCGGGCCGCGAGGTGGAGCAGCAGGACGAGAAGCGCGTGCAGGCCGAGCAGGAGCAGCAGCAGCGGCAGGGACAGCACGGCGCCGAGGGCGAGACCGGCCAGCAGCGCCAGTGCCTGTGCGATCTTCAGCGCGCCCGGTTCCCTGGCCTGGGTCAGCCGTTCCTGGGCCAGTGTCCGGAAGCGGTCCCCGACGGACCGGCCCCACATGGCCGCGCCCAGATTGACGATCTGGTGCAGATCGCGGACGGCGGGCCCGAAGAGGTAGTTGCGGTACGCGGGGACGGGCTCGTCCTCGGGGCGGTACGGCGGGATCGTCCGGTACTCGGCCGTGCGCCGGACCATGACGCCGATGAGCAGCCGCCCGTAGCGCCACAGCAGCTCACCCACCAGGCCGAGCGCGCGCACCACGATCGTGCAGGCCCCGATCGCCACGAAGATCCCGAGCACCGAGGCGAGGATCACCACCCACGCTTCACCCATGTCATGCCCTCCCCTCGGGGCCGCGGCCGGGCCGTCCGAACCGGCGCAGGTCGGTGAGCCGGCGCCAGCCCTTCGTGGCGGCGCGGCGCTCGCGGGCCAGTTCCACGGCGGCGTCGGCGACGTCCGCGTCGTGCGGCCGGACGACGGCGGCGAGCCGCTCGATGTCCTCGCCCCGCCATTCGAAGACGGCCACGGAGACGATGCGGTCCACGAGGGTCGCATGGCTCTCGGGCAGCCCCAGGCGTCCGCGGCGGGCCAGAGCGAGGCCGCCGACATGGCCGAGCAGTCCTTCCGTGACGGGGTGCCCGCGTTCACGGGCCCGCACGGTCCGTCTGTGGAGCTCGCGCAGATAGCGGTCCGCGGTCTCGAAGGTGAGGTCGCGCAGCATCCCCGGGACCACTCCCGGCTCGACGGGCGCGACGGCCAGCGCCCCGGCGAGCCGCAGCTTGCGCAGCGCCCGGACCGGCGCGGGCAGCGGGTCCCCGGCGAACTCCGCCGCGAGCCGTGCCGCGTCCGGGGTCTCCTTCAGGCGCGCCTCCAGGTCGAGCGTGCGCCGCACGGTCGCGACGGTGTCCGGCGTCAGCCAGGCGCGGCGCTCCGGCGCGTCGAGCAGCCCGCACAGGTCGAGCAGCGTCGTCAGCCCGGCCTCGTCGGTGACCTCGCGCTGCACCGCCCGCCCGAACCACTCGGCGAGCGACCCGTCCCCGCCCCTCCCCCCTGCGCCGCCCAGGGGCAGCGCGGCCGCCAGCCGTACGGCCTCCCGGTGGGTCCACGGGGTGCCGCGCCACACGGCGCGCAGCAGCGCGCCGTCGGGGAGGGCCTGGCCGCGCACCTCGAGAATCCGCAGCAACGTCTGCGCCGAGATGGCCGGTTCCCGCTCCGCCGCCGCCAGCAGATGGTGCTCCTGGAGCAGCGGGCGGCCCGCCAGGTCTTCGAACCTCAGCAGTTCCGCGGGGAACTGGGCGAACAGCTCGTGCTGTCCGGCGCGCCCGTCGAGGAGTTCGTCGAGCCGGGCGAGCAGCGCGCCGCGGAACTCGGCGGAGACGGACAGCAGCCTTCTGACGTCGGCCCGCAGGGCCGGGTCCGGTGTCCGGCCCGTCGCCACGCGCAGGAGTCCGGCGGCCAGCTCGCGGCAGACCCGGGCCCGTTGCGCGGCCGGCGGCGCGACCTCGGCGTCCACGGCCCACAGCAGCAGCCGGGCCCGTTCCCGGGCCGTGTCCGCCTCACTGGCGAGCCGCTCCCACAACTCCACGGCCTTCAGCAGCAGTTCGGCGCTGCCGCTGACCGGCTCGGGCGCCACGGCGGTCGGCGCGCCACGCACATAGGCCCGCAACCGGGTTTCGAGCAGGGCTCCTTCGAGTTCGCGGTGCAGGTCGCGGTCGCCGCCGTCGCGGGCGGCGCGGGCGAGGGCGTCGAGCTGCGTCTCCCCGCTCGCGAGGCGGCCGCGCCACAGGTCGCGGGCCACGACCGCACGGGTGGTGCCGAGATGGGCGGCGCCGGGCAGCCAGTTCAGGACGGCCGCGACATCGGGCCGGGCCAGTCGCACCCCGCCCGCCGCGGCGGCGGCCGCGACCGGGGGATGCCAGTCGCCGGGGTGGTGTTCGGTGCCGTCGGTGTACTCCGCCGCCCAGGACCACACCGAGCGGACCGAGCTCACCCCGATCCGGGTGAGCAGCCGCACCACGTGGTGCACCGGGACCGTCTCGGGGAAGCGGCCCGCCGCGAAGTCGAAGAGCAGGAAGGCGTCCTCGTCGTCCGGCCCGATCTCCGGACGGGCCTCGGGCACGCTGCCGATGAGATGGTGCCGGCCCCGGGTCGGGCGCAGCATGTAGGTGGAGAAGGACAGCTGGCGGGCCAGCGGTGGCGGCAGCAGGAAGCTCACCGCGGCGAACCAGTGCGCGATCCGCTCGGTGGACCGGTCCACCAGCACAACCGAGGGCCCTCCGGCCAGCGCCTGGAACGCCGCCGCGAGCAGCTGGTCCAGCTGCTCGGCGTGGCGGCGTCCGGCGAGGAACTCCCCCACCGCGCGGGCGTCGAGCGGCCCGGCGGGCACCGGGCCGCGGTCGCCGCCGAGGGGCGGCAGTTCCGGGCGCGCCGACACGGCGGACGTCCACACCGGCGAGCCCCACAGCTCGATGGCGAGCCGTCCGCCGCAGGCCGCCGCGAAGTCCTCGGCCGACGGCGAATGCAGCGCGTGCGCGAAGTAGTTGCCGAACCGGCGGGCCGAGTCACGGCCCACGTAGCGGACGTTGACCAGGGTCGTGCCCTGTCCGGAGCCGGGTCCGGGCGCCGCCGGGGAGAAGCAGAGGGTGACCGGGCAGCGGGCCAGCTGCTCGGGGGTCTCCGACTCGGCGAGCGGGCGCGGCGGGTCGTAGCCGGCCAGGGACTCCACGGTGTGCATGGCCTCGGTGGTGACCCCGGGGCTCACGGCGTTGAACTGGAAGCCGGAGAAGCCGCTGAGCCCGCGCTCGCAGGAGGTGTAGTACAGCTGCTCCACGGCACCGTCCGCCGGACCGGGGGTCATCGGCGGCCCGTCCTCGGCACCGAGCCGTACTCGCTGAGCAGCCACAGCAGCGGGTCCGTCACCCGGTAGGGCTGGATTCCGGTGCGGGCGACCCGGGCGTCCGCCGTGGGGGTGTGGCCGAGGGCGGAGACCCCGAAGTACCGGTAGCGGCTGTAGGTGTTCTCCAGCAGCCGGTCGATCGGCACGCCGTCCCAGCCCTTGAGCAGGGTCCGCACCTCCTCGTGGACGCTGAGGCTGTCCTCCTCGTCGAAGCGGTCGCCGGACGGCGGGTGCGCCCGCAGCGGGCTGCCCTTGTCGAGCACGTGCCAGAAGGCGTCCATCTTCGTGAAGACCACCGCGACGGGTGTGTCGATGCGGGAGGTGCCGGAGCGTCTCGCCAGCCGGCCCTGGCCCGCCCGGGTGAGCAGCAGGTTGGTCACCTTGCTCACCAGGTTGTGCGGGCTGTCGACGCCCTCGGTGCCGGGCAGCGCGGTCCCCGGGCGCGACAGCGGCCGCGCGCCGGACATCTGGAGCGGGTCGAGCAGCAGCACGATGCCGTCGGCGCCCATCAGATAGCGGGTGTTGAGCTCCATGTTCTCGCGGGAGTTGAAGTCCTCGCCCGCGGTGTCGAAGAACGACAGGACGGTGTGCTGGGGCCGGTCCCCGAACAGTCCGCGGCGGCGCAGCCCGAACCGGAAGACCAGCGGATCGACCCGGTTGTCGTTGGTGACGGCCGTCCGGGTGCCCGCGAACAACTGCCCGTCGCGGTAGAGGTGTTCCTGGTAGTCGGTGTGGAAGCGCTGCAGGGTGGCGTCGTCGGCGCCGACCAGGGCGGCCCCGAACGCGGTCCCGACCCTGTTCATCATCTCGTGCAGCAGGACGGTGGTGTAGACGGTCTTGCCGGACGCCTTGGCGCCCACCATGGCGATCATCCGGTTCTCCACCATCCCGAACTGGGCGGGCAGGGTGGAGTGGCAGACCGGGCAGATCCGGAAGGTGGTCTCGCCCTCGCAGTCCGGGCACATGGCCGTCGCCGAGCGCCCGTCCGCCGTGAAGGCCGGTCCGACCTCGCCGCGCTGGCCCATCCGGTCGGCGAGGACGTCGTCGCGGCGCCGCACGCAGCGTTTGTGGGTGCGGCTGAGCCTGCTGTTGCAGCGGAAGGCGATCTCGCGGGCGGCGAAGGTCTCGTAGCAGTAGGGGCAGGTCAGTCTGCGCGCCATGTCAGGTCACCCGCAGTCGGTGGAGCGCCGTGGGGCGCACGTCGGGAGCGGAGTCGGAGTCGGTGGCGGCGTCCGGGTGGGCCGGGAAGCAGACCAGCCAGGACGTGCCACGGGTCGCGGGCAGCGGGAACTCCACCCGCAGCGGCACCCGCGCGGTGATCCGCTGCGCGGGCAGGTCGTGGACGACCGTGCCCTCGGCGGCGCTCGCGGGACGGTAGTGGCCGACGCCGTGCACGATCCGCAGGGCGGGCAGTTCGCAGCCGGTGTCGGAGGTGAAGGTGACCGTCGCGATCCGCCCGCCCAGCCGCCGCCGTACGGACGGCTCGTACTCGACGACGGGCGGTTCGGCGCCGACCAGCAGCGCGGAGGAGCCCTCGCAGTCCACGGCGGGCTCGGCGACCAGTGCCTCCACGGTGAGGGTCACGGCTCCGCGCCCCACCGGGAGATCGAGGCCGCCGTCGTGCTCGTACACCCGGCGCGGGCACTGGATGTCCCCGGTGTCCCGGGAGCCGCCCACGGTGTCCCCCTCGACCCGCCAGCGCACCCGCGCGGTGCGGGCGCCGGGCGGCCAGGCCCACAGCACGAGGAGATGGGTTCCGCGGCGGATGGCCTGGAGCTCGTCGACGGGGACGGCGAAGAGGGTCTCGGGGCCGGGGGTGACGGCCGGCTCGGGGGCGGGCGCGGGGGCCGGGGTGGGCGCGGGGGCCGGGATCGGCTCGGCCTCGGGCTCCGGCTCCGGCTCCGGCATCGGTGGCGAGGCCGGTATCGGGGTCGGGATCGGCTCGGGCTCGGGTTCCGGTTCCGGTTCCGGCGGGTGCGGGGTGCGGGACGCGGGCTCCGGGTCCTCGCGCGAGGCCGGGGACCACGGACGCGCGTCCTCGGGGCGTACGGTCGGCCAGGGCTCGGGGCCGGCCCCGTGCGCGGCGGAGCCCGGCTCCGGGTCCTCCCGGTGCGGGGCCGGGCCCTGCCTGACCCGCAGGGCGCCGAAGTCCGCGAGGTGCAGCAGGCCGCCGACGACGGCGTGGGCCGGGTCGGCGGCACGCACCTGGAGGCCGAGCGCGCCCTCCAGCCAGGCGTCGGTGCCCGGCGTCGCGGAGAGTCCGCCCGCGAGGAGCACGGCGTCCGGCGGGCTCGTGGTCCGCGCGCACAGGTCGGCGACCGCCCGCCGGGCCCGCTCGCGCAGCGGCCGCACCACCCGGTCGAGGGTCTCCCGGTCGAGCACGACCTCCGCCTCGCCGACCCGCTCGACGGCGGTCTCCCGCCCCTGGTCGCCGAGGGCGCGGCGCAGCCGTTCGGCGGCGGCCGGGGCGGCGGACCTCTCCAAGTCGGGTGTGCGGTGCAGCAGTTCGGCCGCGAGGGCGGTGTCCCAGTCGTCCCCTCCGAGGGCGTGCCGCTCGGCGTCGACGATCCGGACCGTGCGGTCGTGGGCGACGGCGAGCACCGCCAGGTCCAGCGTGGTCGCACCCTGGTCCAGGACGAGGACCGTGCGGTCCGTGCCCTCGACGACCGCGCGGTAGTGCAGGGCGACGGCCACCGGCTCGGCGATCGTGTGGAGCACGGTCAGCCCCGCGGCCTCGGCGGCCCGCCGCAGCGGGCCCTCCGCGCGCTCGCCGTCCTCGTCCAGCGGCAGCGCGAGCGCGACGGACCCCTGCGAGGGCACGTCCCGGGCGGCGGCCAGGGCGGTGAGCGCGTCCGCGGCGGTGCCGGGACCGCCGGGCCCGAAGTCCACCATCGCCACGACGGGCCGGCCCTCCCCGTCGCGCCGGGCGATCCGTCCGTAGCGGTGACCGACGTCGATGCCGTACACCGTCAGGCTCCTCTCTCCGCCGTGACACGGGGCGTTCCGTCCCGGTCGACGCCGACCAGGACCCGGTCCCCGGCGGTCGGCCGGTGCTCGATGAAGTGCCGGACCACCGCCGCCCGCAGGGCCTCCAGCTCGTTGCGGATCTGCCGGCCGCCGTACGCCCGCCGCTCCGGGTCGGCCATCCGGCCGGTGATCCACGGATGCACCCCGGCCCCGTCGACGACGAGTTCGACCTGATGGCGCTCGCGCACGGACTCGGCGAGCTGCCCGAGGAGCCGGTCCGCGATCCGTACGACGTGGTCGTGGCGGAGCATGTCGAAGACGACCACGCCGGGCTTGAGCCGTCCGTAGATCTCCGGCCGTCCGATCTCCCGGAACTTCTCCTCCACCGCCCGCGTGAAGTGCCCGCGCAGCCGGTCGTACGACAGGTCGTCGCCGGACTCGGCGAGGAGGTCCTGGACGGCGTCGGCGCCGGTGTTGGAGGTGAAGATGATCAGACACTGGGAGAAGTGCGCGGTCTGGCCGCGGCCGTCGGTGAGGCGGCCGTCCTCCAGGATCTGGAGGAACTTGTCCAGGACCTTGGGGTGGGCCTTCTCGATCTCGTCGAAGAGCAGCACGCTGAACGGCCGTTCCTGCACCCGCCGGGTGAGCTCCCCGCCCTGCTCGTAGCCGATGTAGCCGGGCGGCGCCCCGGCGAGCCGTTCGGCGGCGTGCTCCTGCTGGTACTCGCTCATGTCGAACCGGGCGTAGGCGCTCTGGTCGCCGAACATCAACTCGGCCACGGCCTTGGCGAGTTCGGTCTTGCCGACACCCGTGGGGCCGACGAAGAAGAAGGCGCCGCGCGGACGGGCGGTCCCGGAGTCGCCGAAGTCGACGCCCACGAAAGCCGATTGGAGCACCCCGGCGACCGCCGACACGGCCGCGGGCTGGCCCACGACCCGCTCGCCGAGTGCCTCGCCGGCCCGCCCGACGACCTCCCGGTCCAGCTGGGTCCACGGGTCCACGCTCACATTGAGCCGGTGCAGCTCCAGGAGCTTGTCGGGTTTCTGCACGGGAGAGGACCGCAGCCACGAGGTGCGCGAGAGCGCGTGGATGTCCCAGCCGGCCATGCCGTCGGTGGCGCCGACGAGCGCCTCCACCTCCCCGCGGCTCGCCTGCGGGCCGCCGTTGAACTCCTCGCGCAGCATGCTCAGCCAGAGCCTGCGCTGGCTCGGGTCCGGCGGCCCGATGTGCAGGGTCGCGACCCGCGGGTCGTCCAGCACGAACCAGCCGGGCAGCCGGCCCACGTCCCCGACCGCGCACAGCACGGCGTTCCTCGGGTGCGGGGCGGGCCCGCTGTGCGGTCCGGGGTACGGCACCACGGCCTCGGTCATCGCGGCGCGCAGCCGCATCCAGCCGAGGTGCGCGTCGGCCCGGTCCGCCGCCAGATGGTGGTCGACGTCCTGGAAGACGAACGCGGTCGCCGCCTCGGGCGAGGCGACCAGCCGGCGCACGACCGCCGTCACGTCCTCGAAGGAGCTCGCCCGGCGGCCCGCCCTGGGCCGGAACAGGCCGTCCTGCGCCCGGCGCCGCTCCTCGCCGCGCCGGGTGTCGGAGAGGCCGGGGGTACCGGGAGTACCCGGGTTGCCGGGGTTGCCGGGGGACTCGGCGGCCTCCGGGCCGCCGCTCCGGTCCTCGGCGGGCGGCGGCGTGCGCTGGTCGCGGGGCAGGGCGGCGACCAGCTTGTCGAACCGTTCGGCGTGCCCGGGCAGAGGGAAGGTGAGTCCGTCCACCGGGTCCCACCAGCCGACGACGTCGGCGCCCCACGCCTCCAGCGCCCCGGAGACGAGCGAGCGGAAGGAGGCGGGCCGGTCCTCGAACCACCAGCGGTCGCGGATCCGCCCGTCCAGGATCACCTGCCGGCCGCGGCGCAGCTCCCAGCGCAGCGAGACCGCCCACAGCGGCATCATGCCGTCGGCGGGTACGGGGCCGTTCTCCCGCGCCTCGGGGCGGACCGGGGTGGTGCCGGGACCGGCGGCCGGAGGGGGGCCGGGCGTCGGGGACTTCTCCAGCCAGGAGCGCCCCGGGTCGGGCGTGGTCATCGGTTCCTCCGCTCCTGCGTGCCGGGCAGCCGGCGGGCCGTGGTGCGCGGCGGTTTGCCGTCCCAGGTCAGCTCGCCGGGGGTGAAGCCGGAGCCGTCCAGGGCCCGGTGCACCAGGTCGAGCAGTTCCTCGGGGGCGCAGACCGCCTCGCCGCTCGCCGCCGGCCTGACCGACATGTCCGGCTCCCCGTCCACGTGGTAGGTGAGCAGGGGCGTGCCGTCGGACTCGGTGCGCACGGTCGCCTCGTACACCGCCCCGCTCTGCCGCTCGAAGGACAGCACGAGCAGTTCCCCGCGGTCCTCGCCGCCCGTGAAGTCGAGACCCGCGTCGGTCATGGCGTCCTTGAGCGCGCGGGCGAGTTCGGTGCGGCGGGCGTGGGCGAGCTGGAGTTCGTCGAGCCGCTCCTCGACGGAGGGCAGGAGGGTCTCCAGGGCGGCGACGGCGTCCAGGGCGGCGCGCGTCCGCCGCGCGTCGAGCGCCTCGGCGGCGGTCCGCAGGGTCCGCTCGATCTCCGCGGTCAGTTCCGGCGCGCCCAGGTCCGCCGCGTCGCGCACCGCGTCCCGCGTGCCGTCCTCGACGACGCCGAACCGGTCCAGCGCCTCGGCGAGCGCTGCCCGTTCGGCCTCCTCGCGGGCCGCTCGCTCCTCCTCGGCCCGTGCCGCCTCCTCCTCGGCGCGCAGGGCCTCCTCCTCGGCGCGTGCGGTGGCGTCCTCGACCGCGCGGGCGACGGTGTGGGCGTGCCGGGTCAGGGCGTGCTCGGCGGTGCCGAGCAGTGCCTCGAAACGGATCTCGGCGTCGGGCTGCGCCGCCAACGCGTCGAGTCGGTCCAGCAGTTCGGCGCAGGCCCGGGACCCGGCGGCGTCATGGGCGGCCGCGTCGGCGCCCAGGCCTGCGAGGCGCTGCCGCAGCTCGCTCAGGACCGCTCCCGGGTCGGGGCGGGCGCCGGCCGCCTGTCCGGCCGCGCCACCCGACGCGACGACGATGCGGCCGCGCAGCTCCTCGATGTCCGCACTGAGCGGCCGGGCTCCGCCCAGCCCGGCCCGCAGTTCCGTCAACCGCTGCTGGAGAGAGGCCAGTTCGGTGACGCGGTCCGGGGCCACGCGCAGCGGTGCGAGCAGGCTCTCGGCCTCGTCGAGTCGGCGGGCGTCCGCCCGGCCCTGTTCCTCGCGCAGACCGGCCGCGTGGGACTCCTGCCGGACGCGGCGGCGTTCGGCGAGTTCGGCCCGGCGGCGTTCGGCGGCGGCCCGTGCGCGGGCCTGGCGTTCGGCGAGCTGCCGGGCCCGCTCGGCGGCCAGCGCCTCGCGTTCGGCCCGGCGCTCCTCCTCGCGTGCCCTGCGCGCCGCCGCACGGGTGGCCCGCAGCGTCATGCCGAGGGCCATCAGCCCGGGGTCGAGGGAGACGACGCTGTACATGGGTGAGCCGCTCATGGGGTCCTCCGGCCTTTCTGTGTGCGGTCGGTGCGCGGTACGAATCCCCGTGCCTCCAGGCGCGCTTCCAGGGTTTCCCGGAAGCCGGGCACGGGCGGCACCCCGGCCCAGGAGAAGGAGCCGTCGGCGCCCATCGACACCTCGACGCCCGCGCTGGTGTCGTCCTCGTCCGCGATCTGGGCCACGAGCGCGGCGTAGCGGTCGGTGAGGGCGAGCAGGCGCTGGTTGGCCGAGCCGCGCCAGCGCAGGGGGGCGTGCCGGGTGGCGACGTACGGCCCGTCCACCAGGAGGTCGAGCCGGTCGAGCAGGGCCTGTTGGGCCGGGGTGCCGCGGCGCAGCGCCTCGTGCCGGAAGCCCGAGTAGGCCATCGCCGAGAAGCCGGGCCGCCGTTCGCGTACGGCGTCCAGCAGCGCGGCGAGCGCCTCGGCCTGGGCGAACGGCTCGCCGCCGGACAGCGTGACGCCCTCCACGTCCGTCAACGCGGCCAGGTGTGCCGCCAGTTCGGATACGGCGACCGGGGTACCGCCCTCGAAGGGGAGGGTCTCGGCGGCCACGCAGCCCTTGCAGCGCAGCGGGCAGCCCTGCACCCAGACGACGGCCCGGACGCCGGGTCCGAGGACCGTGCAGCGGTCCAGGGTCCGCGCGAGGGACAGGGTGTCCGCGGGCCCGGTCATGCCGGCTCCGGGTAGCTGTCCAGGCCGCGCCGGGCCTGGTCGCACCACGGGCACCAGGGCCGTTCCGCGGTGTGCACATGAGTGGCTCGCTCGGTGCACCGTGTCAGGCGGCCGGGTGCTCGCGCCGCGGCCAGTTCCCCGGCCCACTCGGCCGCCGTGGGCCGGGGTCCGGTCCCCGAGAAGGCCGCGCGCAGGAGCGTGCCGAGCGCGCGTGGCAGCAGGTCGGAGGGCGGCGCGGTGCGCGGCAGCACCACCGAGGTCCGGTCGAGCAGCCGGCAGCGGCCGTGCAGCACGTTGTCGTCGAGGGAGAGGTAGTCGCCGTCGGCCGGATGCCCGGCGAACGGGTGGAGCCCGCCCATGAGGAGCTGGTGGACGAGGACCGCGAGGGCGAAGGCGTCGGTGGACTCGTCGGGCGGCACGGGCAGCCGCTCCCCCTCCTCCGGGCCGGGCGCCCCGCCGTTTGCCCAGGCCGGCTCCGGTCCTGTCCGTTCCGGTCCCGTCCGTTCCGGTGCCAGCCGTTCCGGTGCCGTGTACCCCGGTGTCCGCATCCGGCCGGGGAACACGTCGTGGCCGTCGGTGAACTGCCAGGAGTCGACGTCCGCCATGCCCACCCGGCCGTGTGCGTCGGCCCAGAGGTTGTCCGGGTTCAGGTCGCCCACCACATAGCCCTCGGCGTGCAGGTCGGCGAGCAGCCGGGCCAGTGCCTCGGCGGCGGCGAGGGCCGTGGCCCAGGTGGCGCCGGGCAGCGCGTCCAGCCGTCCGGCCGGGGTGAGCAGCGAGGCGAACGGCAGGAAGTCGCGCCGCAGATCGGGCATCAGATAGCCCTCCACGTCCTCCCGGACCGTGCGCACGGCGGCGAGGGGCCAGGCGACCCGCTGCGGTGTCCCGGCGAGCAGCCGTACGGTCCTCGGTTCACGGCGCTGCCGTACGAGCCGTTCCACCCTGCGCCGGTAGGCGACCGGGTCGGCCGGGTCGGGCACCAGCTTGGCGACCAGGGTGCCGTCGTGTCCGACCGCGTACACCAGGCCTTCGGAGCCGGCGCCGATCCGTTCGGTGAGCAGCCACTCCCGGCCGCCGCGCGAGACCACCCTCACCCCCATCGCCCGTCGCCCTCCGTGAGCGCGCACAACAGCGTCAGGTCGTCCCCGGTGCGTTCGGCGGCGGCCGTCCCGGACAGCACGGCGTGCAGCGGTTCGGCGCTCCCGCCGCAGCGGCGCAGCGCGGCCGCCAGGGGCGGCAGGAAGCGGGGGCTGGGCAACGGCCCGGCGGCGTCGGGCAGTCCGCGTACGGAGGGGTGGTCGAGCGCGAGCGGCGCGCAGCCGTCGGTGGCGAGGACGACACCGGACAGCTCGGGCTCCCACACGGTGAAGGTCCGCACCCGCAGCCGGGCGGACGGGGAGGTCGTGTACGCCGGAGGGGGGCCGCCCGGCTCGGGCGGCGGCAGCACCAGGTGACAGCGCTCGGCGGGGGCGGCGGCGCGACCGGGGTCGTCGTCGCGGTCGGGGACGTCCACGCGGTCGGGGTCGTTCGGGACGGTCGCGGCCGTCAGGCTCTCGGGGCTGTCGGTGCCGTCCGGGGTGTCGGTGCCGTCCGGGCTCCCGGAGGCGCCTCGGCCGTCGGAACCGCCCCCGCCGTCGGGCCCGTTCGCTCGGGTGAGTACCGCCGCGAAGCAGTCGCCCAGGGACACGAACGCCACCCACGGCGGCCGTAAGAACGCCACGAGCAGCGCGGCGGCCAGGTCGTCGGGCCCCTCGCCGTCCTCGTCCCCGGTGAGCGCGCGGGCCCGGCGTGAGCACGTCCCGGCGAGGAGGGCGCCGCGCTCGGCGGTCCACGCGGTCCACTCCGGCGCGCCCGCGTCCCGGCCGGGCGGCGGTACGGCCGCGAGGACCCGGCAGGCGGTGTCGACGGCGAGGTGGGCGCCGAGGGCCGCGCGCGGCCGCGAGCCGACTCCGTCGGCCACCGCGAGGACGGCCCCGTGGCCGATGCGTACCGCGCGGAAGGCGTCCTCGCCGCCCCGGCCCGCGTCACGGTGCGCGGCTCCGGCCACGGACGCGCCCGCGACGATCACTGGTACTCCCCCTCGATCTCGGCCATCCGCGCCCGGCGGGCCGCGAGGTCCGCGACCTGGGCGTGGACGGCGTCGGCGTCCTGCACCGCGCCGAACCGGTCGGAGCTGTAGAAGAGCAGGTCGAGAATCTGGCCGAAACCGAGCCGGTCGAGCAGGTGCGCGCCCTTCGGCGCGAGGACGCGCAGCAGGTCGAGGTCCGCGCCGTGCACACCGACGGCCTGGAACACCCATGCGCGTTCCTGCTCGCCCTGCCGCAGCGCCCGCGCGGTGTCCTGGAGGGCCTCGGCGTCCAGGGGCCTGCCCTCGGCGTCGCTGGGCGCGCCGTCGGTCAGGACCCACAGGAACGGCCGGATCACCTGCACCCGGCGCGCCCTCAGTGTGCTCAGCCGCTCCCGGGCGAGGGCGAGCGCCGCGTCCACGGCGTCCGTCATGCGGGTGTACCCGGACGCGGCGAGCCGGGGCGGCCGCATCCCGTCCACGGGCACGAACAGCCGGTCGGCGGGGAGCGACTCCACCGGGACAAGGGTCCGTTCGCGGGGATCGTAGGCGCGCACCTGCGAGTCGAAGGTGATCAGACAGACCTCGACGCGCGAGCGCAGCCGCCCGTGGCGCCGTACGCCGTCGAACCACGCGGTCAGGGCGTCGTTGAGTTCGTCGATCCGGGGCCGCTCGGCGGGGCGGCCCATGGAGGCCGAGGTGTCCAGCAGCAGCACGACCGGCTGTCGCTCGTCGAAGCCCTCGCCGAAGGCCGTCGTCACGCCGCCCCCTCGGGCGCAGGACGGACGAGGAGACGTCCGCCGGACGGATCGGCGCGCACCTCGGCCGCGGTGCCGGGCAGCAGGCCCGGTGCCTCCGGAAGGGCGCGCAGCAGGACTCCTTCGACGAGCACGTACACGTCGGGATCGGGCCAGGTCGTCACCCGGCCCACCGCACCGTGCGCCCATCGCACCATTCCCCCGTCCATGCGATTCACAGTAGGTGATGTCCCGTCAACTCAAGCAGGAGTCAATGCAATTGAAGTGAACCAGTGCGCAAGGTCGGGGACGGGTCGCCGACGGGTCGTGGGATGGTCGCCGCCCGCACGCGCACCGCGGGGCGCCTCGGGACCGCGGGGCGCCGGCGCCCGGGCGGACCCTGTCGGGTGCCGTCAGGCCGTGCCGCGCCGGCCGCTCGGGCGGAACCGTTCGGGCAGACGCTCCACGAGGTCGGCGGCGCGGGTGTCGCGGACCACGACATGGATCTCCCAGTCCGCCCCGCGCGCGGCCTCCGCCTCGACGGCCGCCCAGATCGCGTCGAGGCTGACCTGACGGGGCAGTCCGCCGCGGCCCGCCCCGAGCAGCGGGAAGCACACCGAGCGCAACCCGGGCCACTCCCCGGCGCGTTCCTCGGCCATCACCTCGAACACCCGGGTCGCCGCGCGGGTGATGTCGGCGGGCAGCACCTCGTAGTCGTTGGTCCCGGCGCGTGGCACGGCCACCACGGCGTGGTAGATCCGCCGCACCCCGTGGGCGGCGAGCGCCCCGCCGTCGGTGGCCGCGACCGTGCCGGGCAGCACGGGCCGGCCCGCGGTTCCGTGCCGCCCGGTCCAGGCGCGCAGCGCGTCGCTCACCGGGTCGGCGACCAGGTCGCCGGTCACCCCGCGCACGGAACCGGCCCGGCGCAGCGAGGCGGCGACCGAGGACTTGTAGGTCTCGGGCAGCGCGAGGTGGGTGTTGGCGGGTGAGACCACGACGTCCACGTCGCGCAGCAGGTCCACGGGGTGGACATGGACCGTGAGCGGCAGGGCGCGGCCCCCGGCGGGCACCTCGACGACGCGGTGCGTACGTGTGCCGCCGTCCGCCGTCGTCCCTTCCGGCTGCCGCGCGGGCGCCCCGGTGCCGGCGGCGAGCCGGGCGACGGCCTCGGCGATCTGCTCCAGGACCATCACCTCGTGGTCCTTGCGGAAGCGTTCGACGCTCACGCCGTACACCTCGGCCGCGCGGCGCCGCCGGTCGGCGGCCGGCCAGTCCCGGGTCCCCTGGGCGAGGCCGAGGGTGTACGCGGCGGCCGTGCGCAGGGTGCCCGCGTCCAGCCCGGATACGGCCCGGCGGAGCAGTCCCTCGACCGACCCGTCGGGCGCGCCGCGTTCGGCAGCCCGGCGCAGCGCCGTCAGTTCCACTCCGCGCAGCCTGACCAGGCCGGCCCGGCGGACGGCCTTCAGTTCGGCCACTATCGACGCATGATCGGCCCCCGTTGGCATGCGCGCCACGATCGCACCGGCCGCCACGGCCGACAAGCCGCGGGTCCGGCGTACCGCATCACTCCGGCCACGGCGGCACCACGGCCGCGCGCAGCGGCGCGAGCAGCCGGTTGACCTCGGCGACCCCGGCGGGCGAGCCCAGTTCGGCCAGGGCCCGGCCGGGCCGGTCCGCGAAGGGTCCCCCCGGCGCGAAAGGTCCCGCCGGGCCGGACCCGTCCGGTCGCCGCTTCCCGTCCTCGACCGGGGTGAGCGGCTCGGGCCCGCAGCGGTCCTCGAAGAGCACCGTGGCGAGCCGTGGCCGCATCCGCCGCGACTGCCAGACGAGGCCCATGGCGTCGGGCGCCTGGGCCCGGATCTCGCTGCACCAGCGGCGGGTCTTGGCGTACCGGTCGTCGCCCTCGGACTCCAGCAGCCAGGAGTCCTGGCAGACGGCCGCCAGGTCCACCTCGCCGATCAGCGACACCAGCAGGAGGTCGGCGCGGGCGACGAGCGGGGTGAGGGATCTGCCGCGCACGGCGGCGTAGGGCACGAGCCGGGTCCCCGTCCCCGGGTCGAAGTCCAGCGACCGCAGGAGTGTCTCGGCGAGGGCGGCGGCCGGGTCGTCTGCGAGGTACAGATACGGGTAGGGGTCGGCGGTGGTGCCGTCGAAGCGGTTGCCGCCGAAGTGGGTGTCGGCGGAGACGGGGTTGAACCCGGTGGCGGGGCGGCGGCCGGAGTGCATGCGCCAGAGCACCGTGCCCGCCTCGATCACATGCTCGCGCGGCTGCATGGCGTAGGCCGCGGGGGAGATGTTGCCGGGCATCAGCCGTCCTCCGCCAGTGCGCGGGCGGCGCCCGTGAGGACGTCGTCGGGCAGTTCGCCGAGGAGCGCGGCGGGCGCTCCGCCCAGCGCGCGGTTCCCGCTCAGCCACCAGTCGGCCGCGCCCCAGGGGTCGATGTCGGCGAGCAGTAGCCGGTTGATCCGCAGGACGACCGGGAGGGGGCCGCCCGTACCGGTCCGGCCGCCGTCGAACTGGAAGGCGGGGTAGTGCCGTTCGCCCCGCGCGTCCTCCAGGGCGATCAGTTCGCGCGGGGGCGGTTCGCTGTGCCGGGCGCCGAGTTGTCCACGGCCGAGCGCGGGCGCGGCGAGCAGCCTCCGCTTGGCCGCGGCGATGACGTCGTACGCCGGGTCGGCCGACGGTCGCGGGGCGGCGAGAGCCAGCAGCAACTCCCCCGCGCGCAGGGGGATGTCGGGCGCCGGGGTGCCACCGGCCAGTCGGGTGCCGTCGAGGGCCCGGCGGACGGTGTGGTCCAGCGGAAGCGGCAGCAGGGCGTGCCGGACCCCCTGGAGCGCCCGCCGGACGGCACGGGGGTCGCTGCTCGGCGCGCCGGCCAACTCCCCCATCCGGGTGAGGAGTACGCCGAACCGCTCCTCACCGAGGCCGGTCCGGACGCTGTCGGCGTGCTCACCGACGAGGGCCATCAGGTCCTGCGGACCGGTACTCATCGCGTGCCTTCCCCCGCCGTGCGCCGGGCCGGTCCGGGATGGCCCTGGTGGATGAACGCCGCCCACAGGGCGGGCCGTTCGAGTCCGGGGCGATCCATCTCGCGGACGAGTTCGGGGCTCATCCGGGGCGGTGCCTCGCGGTGCGGGTCGAGCATCCACCGCTGGGTCATGTGCAGGGCGTCGGCCGGACCGAGCCCGTCGACCGCGACCAGGTGGTGGAACACGCCCATCATCAGTGCAGAGGCGCCGTCCTGGGTGGTCCAGCGCGAGCCGACCACGTCGCGTGCGCCGCTCGCCACGAACGCGGTGGTCAGGGTCAGCGCCTCGTCGTGGTCCTGCCGGGTCAGGTCCGTCTCGCAGGCGCTGAGCACCACCAACGGGCCCTCCTCGCCCGACGTTTCGGCGGGTGCTGCGTCCAGGAGGCGGGTGACCGTCAGCATGCCGAGGTCGGGCCGCGCCCCCGGGCCGCCGTCCTCGGGCGGAAGGGTCTCGGCGCCCTCCGGGAACGCCAGGTGCAGCGCCGACTGCGTGGGGTCGACACCGGCGGAGCCGTGCGAGGCGATGTGCAGCAGGGACAGCGGTTCCCTCAGCAGCCCGAGCAGTTCCCCGGGGGTGCCGGCCGCCACGGGTTCCACGGGCGGCTCGTAGAACTCGCCCACCAGCCGTGCGCCGGGGTAGTACGCGGCGTGCAGCGCGGTCGCCTCCCGTTCGGCGTGGGTCAGTTCGAAGCGCGGGTCGGCCACGAGGACGGGGGCGGCGCCCGGGTCCCGGCGCCCGCGTCCGGCGGTGCGCAGGAACTGTCCGCCGGAGGCCGCGTAGGTGATCACCATGATCTGGCAGGCGTACGCGGCCCGCGCGGTCTCGGGCAGCCTGGCGGCGTGCCAGGGCACGGCGCCCAGCCTGCCGCACGGCACCAGCACGATGCGCGGTGGTCCCGGGCGGTCGCGGCGCCGTTCCTCGTTGGCGGCGAGCCGCTCCGCCACGGCGCTGATCAGCGGGCCGACGGCGGCGTCGTAGGCCCAGCGGAGCACGTCCTCCAGGGCCTGCTCCCAGACCGCCTCGGCGTCCGGATCGACCTCGGAGCGCGCGTTCGCGGCCCGGAGGTAGGCATCCAGGGGCGCCGCCCCGGGGCCGGAGAGCAGCGGGAGCCGAAGGACACCGGTTCCGGTGTCGGGCCCCACCAGGACCGCCATGCCCGGCTGTTCCCGGTGCCCGGGCAGCAGGTAGAAGAGGGCGTCGGCGTCCGCCTCGGCCAGCCCGGCCCGGAGTTCCGCCACGGTCGGGGTGGTGAACAGGGCGCCCTGCTCGCGGTATCCGAGCGCTTCGAGGGCCTTGCGGCGCAAGGTGCTGGGCAGTTCGCGGGGCAGCTCGCCGACGGGCCGTGCTCCCTTGCCCCAGCGCCGCCAGGCGTCGGCGATGTCCTGACGGCCGCGGGCCTCGAGGAGTTCGGGTACGGCGGCGGACGCCGCGGCGGAGTGCAGCACCAGGGCGCGGCCCAGTTCCAGGGCGGCGACCGTCTCCTCCACCCGGCCGTTGCGCGCCGACCAGCGGGCCGCGTGCAGCCCCCGGTCGGCGCCGGTACGGGCGGTGGCGAGGCCGTGCTCGGAGCCGAGTTGCAGTACGACGTCCGCGGCGAGGGAGTTGAGCCCCTCCATCGCCGCGCCGGTCGCCGCGGCCTCGTCCTCCCTGCTCCGCCGCGCCCAGCGGGTCTGGTACACCTCCGCGAGCCGCCACAGCGCGTCGGCCGCGAAATGATGCCGCTCACCGCGCCGCAGCGCGTCCCTGACCTGCTCCAGCTCGGCGATCGCGGCGTCCAGATCGGCGGGGTCGTCCGTCGACTCGTAGCGGGTGAGGAGGGTGTCGGCGGCGAACCAGCGCTCCAGGGTGGTCGCCTCGGGCCGTGCGGAGAGATCGCCGTGCAGGAGCGACGGATCGCGGGTGGCCCTGGCCCGCAACGCCCGGTTGCGGGCGATGGACATGTCCAGGTAGGTCCGCATCACAGGGGGTGTCCGAGCCGCCGCCTCCTCGGCCTTCTCCATGCAGTCGAAGCTGCGGCGCAGGGCGTCGGTGTCCCCGAGCAGCCGGGCCCGCTCCAGATGGGCCTCGGCCAGGGCGGACGACAGCATGGCGCGGAACATGTGTTCGGGGCCGAGGGAGCCCTCGAGGTCCGTGAGTGCGGTGATGACGTCGTCCATCCCTGCCTCGTCCCGGTCCTCCTTGGCTTTCACCAGGCGCTGCATGAGCAGCGGAAGCCGCATCATGACGTTCCCGTCGGCCCCGAATCTCTCCGGGCCGACCGCGGCCAGTGACTCCAGGACGGATGTCGTCCGCTCGGCGGCCTCCCGGGCCACGTCGCGGTCCCCCAGGTTCCCGCCCAGCGCCGGGCCGAGGTTCAGCAGTCCCCTGGCCGACCCCTCGAAGGAGGCGGCCGTGGTGGCGTCGAACGCCGGGTTGTCACGGGCGTCGAGCAGGCCGCCGAGCGCCTGGTTCAGCAGATCGGGATCTCCTGCCCTGATGGCGTCGAGGGCGGAGAACATCGCGGGCATCGCTTCCTCGGGGCGCAGGGCACGCTTCACTGCGTCCAGTGCCTCGTCACGCACTTTGTCGTGCGGGGACCGCGTCTGCCGCGTGCCCTCCTCGGCGGCGGGGTCCCCGGGAGCCGTGCCGAACAGCCGTCGCACCTCCGCCACGTGCGGAAAGTCGTCCGGCAGCACGTCGAGGAGCCGGGCGAGGCCGCCCGGCCGGTCCATGCCGTCGAGTACGTCCACGAAGCCCGCCAGCTGCTCCATGGCGCGCGCCGCCTCCGGAGGCAGCTCCGCGGCACGGATGTCGGGCAGGAGTTCCCTGATCTCGCTCGCCAGCGCGGCCTGGTCCTCGGCGCTCTGCCGCGTGTACCAGGCGAGGACGTCCTCGGGCCTCGGGGCTTTACCGATCCCGCCGCCCAGCTCCGGATACGGCACGAGCAGCATCGACAGCCAGTGCGCCGAGTACCGCCTGCTCTCCTCGTCCATGGCCGCGCCCGGCCGCCGTGCCGCGCGCAGCAGCCGCCGGCCCTCCACGCGGTCGGCGGGGTCCGCCCCGGCCGACAGATACCGCGCCGCGAGCACCACTCCCCGCCCCAGCGCGATTCTGGCCCGCAACGGTTCGTCATGGCCCAGCACCGCTTCCAGTTCGGCGAGTTCGGCGACGGACCGGTCGAACTCCGCCCGCCCCGGCACGGGTCGGCCCTCCTCGGGAAGTAATCGCAGGGCGCGCTCCGTCGCGTCGGCGACCCACGCCCGCAGGGCCCGAAGGCCCCCGCTCTCCACCCCGTCCATCGCTCCCCCTCGTTCTCCCCGTACCTCAGGACGGCTCGGCCGGCGACCGGTCGTCCGCGGACTCCGGTCCTTCCCCGCATTCGCCACCCGACACACCCAGATCACGCCTCATCTCTCCCCGCAGGAACCGCAGTCGGCCCCACAGCGCGTCGATCGTCCGCTGGGCGGCCTCCGGCGAGTCCCCCTCGCGCGGGTCGCCGTCGTCGAGCCGGCGCACCGTGCCGTAGAGGGCGTTCAGGGCACGGTTGACCTCGCCGGCGAGGTCGAGGATCGGGTCCGGCACCCGCAGCTGCGCGTCCGCGTGGACGTCCCGGTGCAGATCGCGCGCCTCGGTGAGCCGACGGCGTACGGGCTCCGCGTCACCGCCCCGCCGGATGGCGTGCAACTGGTCGCTGAGCGCGGCGAGATAGTGCCGCGCGGACATGTTCAGCGCCACGTACGCGCCGCGCCGGGCGGCCACCTCCTCGTGGACCGCGCGCCGCCGCTCGGCCCGGTCCAGCTCGCGCAACCGCCCCCTGTCGGCGGCGCGTTGGGTCAGCAGGGCGGAGAGCAGGGTGCCGGCCACGCCGGTCACCGCGACCGCCCAGGCGGTCGCACCACCGACGTCCACGGCATCCCCTTCCTCCGCCCTGCCGACCGGCTCCCCCTGTCCAGCAGAGCACGCCGCACCCGGGCGAGGGGCCGCCCGGCCGGGGAACGACCACCCGGCGCCCGGGGAACGACCGGCGCGGCGAACGCGCTCAGCCCGCTGCCCGGTAGAGCTCCGTGAGGAGTTCGACGACCGGCCGGGCCGCGGGATGCGGGTCGTCCCGCCACCAGGCCAGGCGGACGGCGACCGGAGCCGCGTCGCGCACCGGGCGGTAGACGACGCCGGGACGTCGGTACTGGTGGGCGGTGGACTCGGCGGTCATGCCGACGCAGCGGCCCGAGGCGATCACCGTGAGCCAGTCGTCCACGTCGTGGGTCTCCTCGACGGCCGGCCGGGACTCGGGCGGCCACAGCTCCGGGGTGGTGGTGCCGGTACGGCGGTCCACCAGCAGGGTGCGTTCGCTCAGGTCGGCCAGCCGCAGCGAGCGGCGGCGGGCCAGCGGATCGTCGGCGGCGAGCGCGCACAGCCTGCGCTCCAGGCCGACGATCGCGCTGTCGAAGCGCCGGTCCTCCGGTGGTCTGCGCACCACCGCCAGGTCGCAACTGCCCTCGGCCAGGCCCGCGGTGGGGGAGTTGACGCGGACCAGATGGAGTTCGACGGCGGGCTGCGCGGCGCTCCAGCGGCGCTGGAAGGCGAGCGTGTGGCGGCCCAGCGCGGCCCACGCGTAGCCCACCCGCAGCCGCCGGGCACCCTGCCCGGCCTCCCGGACCAGGTCGTCCACCTCGGCGAGCACCCGCCGCGCGTGCGTGAGGACGCGCAGCCCGGTGGCGGTGGGCGTCACCGAGCGGGAGGTGCGCCGCAGCAGCCGTGCGCCCAGGGCCTCCTCGAGTGCGGCGAGGGTGCGCGACACGGCCGCCTGGGAGACGCCCAGGCTGAGCGCGGCGTCGGTGAAGGTGCCCTCCTCGACGATCGCGACCAGACAGCGCAGGTGGCGTAGCTCCACATCCATGAGTCCAGCGTATAGATCAGCCGGTCCATGCATTTTGCGCAAGCCCGCGCCCGACGCACTCTCGGACCATGCCGACCGCCGCCAGCACCTCCGCCGCCACCACGGCCGCCTCCGACTCCGCCTCCAACTCCGCCGCCGGGCCGCGGCGGGTACGCCTCGCGGGCGTCGCCACGATGGTCGGCAGCGGGCTGTCCAACCAGACCGGAGCCGCCCTCGGCGCGCTCGCCTTCCCGGTGATCGGGCCCGTCGGGGTCGTCGCGGTGCGCCAGTACGTCGCCGCCGCCGTGCTCTCGGCCGTGGCCCGGCCCCGGCTGCGTTCGCTGACCGGGCGGCAGTGGCGGCCGGTGCTGCTGCTGGCGCTGGTGTTCGGGACCATGAACCTGTCGCTGTACAGCGCGGTGGACCGGATCGGTCTGGGGCTCGCCGTGACGCTGGAGTTCGTCGGGCCGCTGGTCATCGCGCTGGCCGGGGCGCGGCGGCGGCTGGACGCCGGGTGCGCGCTGGTCGCCGCGGCGGGTGTGGTCACCCTGATGCGGCCCCGGCCCTCGGCCGACTGTCTCGGGATGGGCCTCGGGCTGCTGGCGGCCGGCTGCTGGGCCTCGTACATCCTGCTCAACCGGACGATCGGTGAGCGCATCCCCGGGGCGCGGGGGGCGGCGGCCGCGTCCGTGGTCTCGGCCTGTCTGTTCCTGCCCGTCGGCGCCGTCGTCGTGGCGGTCCGTCCGCCGACCGCCGGAGCGCTGGGGTATGCCGTGGCGGCCGGGGTGCTGTCCTCGGCTGTGCCGTATCTCGCCGACCTGTTCACCCTGCGGCGCGTGCCGGCCCAGGCGTTCGGTCTCTTCATGAGCGTCAACCCCGTGCTGGCGGCGCTGGTCGGGCTCCTCGTCCTCGGTCAACGGCTTGGCTTCGCCGAGTGGGTGGGGATCGGGGCGGTTGTTGTCGCCAACGGGGTGAGCGCGGCTACGCGGCGGCCCTGACGGGGGTTGCGGGGTGGGCTGGCCCGAGGGGTGTTGCGGGGTGGGGTGGTGCGGGTGCGTCGCCGCGTACGGGTCCGTCGTGGCCGCTCGCGCAGTTCCCCGCGCCCCAAAAAGATTGCGCAGTTCCCCGCGCCCCCAAAGGCCTGCGCAGTTCCTCGCGCCCCAAAAAGCTGTGCGCAGTTCCCCGCGCCCCCAAAGGTTTGCGCCGTTCCCCGCGCCCCCAAAAAGCTGTGCGCAGTTCCCCGCGCCCCTTAAATGGCCCCCGGCGTTCCCCTCTCCGTCCCCAGGCAGTTCGCAGTTCCTCGCGACGCTGACTGCGATCGGGCACCCAGGGGCGCGGGGAACTGCGCGACCAGCCACCGACGCACCCGCACCCGCCCGCACAAGGCACGCCTCAAGCGCAGAAAAGCGCAGGCCAGGAGGCTATTCACCGCGTATATAACGACTGTGTATAGTCCCGGCATGCCTTCTCTGACCAAGAAGCTTCCGACCCGGAAGATGAAGAACACGGGGCCCGGGTTCCACGCCGCACGCCTCGCCACCGCGGCCGCCGCCCTGACACTCGCGCTCACGGGATGCACGAGCCTGGAGACGACCGCGCCGAGCACCGTGCGGGCGCGGGCCGTCCCGGGCGCGCCCGCGCAACTGGGAACCGTCGACTGCCGCAAGGCCAAGTGCATCGCGCTGACCTTCGACGCGGGACCGAGCGAGAACTCGCCGCGACTGCTGGACATCCTCCGGCGCGAACAGGTCCCCGCGACCTTCTTCCTGCTCGGCAAGCGGCACATCGACACCTATCCGGAGCTGGTGCGGCGAATGGCCGACGAGGGCCACGAACTGGCCAGCCACACCTGGACCCACCGCATACTCACCGACCTGGAGCCGGACGAGATACGCGCCGAACTGACGCGCCCGAACGAGGAGATAGCCCGGCTCACCGGACGCGCCGTGACCCTGATGCGCCCGCCGCAGGGCCGCACCGACGACACCGTGCACGAGATCTGCCGCGAGCTGGGCCTCTCGGAGGTCCTGTGGAGCGTGACGGCGAAGGACTACAAGACGAACGACCCGGCGCTGATCCGGCAGCGCGTCCTGGATCAGTCCTCCCGCGACGGCATCATCCTGCTGCACGACATCTACCCGGGGACCGTCCCGGCCGTGCCCGGCATCATCAAGGACCTCAAGGAACGCGGCTATGTCTTCGTGACGGTCCCTCAACTCCTGGCCCCCGGAAAGGCAGAGCCGGGGAAGGTCTACCGCTAGGGCGTGGCCGAAGGGGTTCTAGGATCCTTGCGTGGTCCTTCTCCTCCTCCGGCGCACCGTGGCGCTCCCGATCGACGAGGTCTGGCGCCGGCTCACGGACTGGCCCCGGCACGGCGACGCGGTCCCGTTCACCCGCGTCACGGCGACCCCGGCCCCGCCCACCCGGCAGGGCACGGTCGTCGTGGCCCGCAGCGGACTCGGCCCGCTCGGCTTCGACGACCGGATGGACGTCACCGTGTGGCGGCCCCCGGCCGACGGCGGGCCGGGGCTGTGCCGGCTGGAGAAGCGCGGCCGGGTGGTGCGCGGCTGGGCCGAGATCGAGGTGCTGCCGGAGCCGGACGGGCGGACCCGTGTGCTGTGGCGGGAGGAGCTGGGGGTGCGGTTCCTGCCCGGGGCCGTCGACCCGCTGCTGGGGGCCGCGGCCCGCGCGACGTTCGGCCGGGCGGTCGACAGGCTGCTCGGTACGGCCTGATCACAAGGTCGGCCGCCCCGCCCGAGACTCCTACGCCACCGACCCGATGCGCCCCGCGGGTTCCGAGGCCAGGTCGTGGTGGATCGGCGTGTGCGCCCCGGTCAGCGAGACCCCGCTGCCGCCGCGCCGGTCGGCCACGATCTCCGCGGCGATGGACAGGGCCGTCTCCTCGGGCGTACGGGCGCCGAGGTCCAGGCCGATCGGGGAACGCAGGCGGGCCAGCTCCAGTTCGGTGACGCCGACCTCGCGCAGCCGGTCGTTGCGCTCCAGATGGGTGCGGCGCGAGCCCATCGCCCCGACGTACGCCACCGGCAGCCGCAGCGCGAGCTTCAGCAGGGGCACGTCGAACTTGGCGTCATGGGTGAGGACGCACAGGACGGTCCGGCCGTCGGTGTCCGTGCGCTCCAGGTACGTGTGCGGCCACTCGACGACGATCTCGTCGGCGTCGGGGAACCGGGCGGCGGTCGCGAAGACGGGGCGGGCGTCGCACACCGTGACGTGGTAGCCGAGGAACTTGCCGACGCGGACCAGCGCGGAGGCGAAGTCGATCGCGCCGAAGACGATCATGCGCGGGGCGGGGACGGAGGACTCGACCAGCAGGGTGAGCGGCGCCCCGCACCGCGAGCCCTGCTCCCCGATCTCCAGCGTGCCGGTGCGGCCCGCGTCCAGGAAGGCACCCGCCTCGGCCACGACCGTGCGGTCCAGCTCGGGGTGGCCGCCGAGGCCGCCCTCCCAGGTGCCGTCGGCCCGCACCAGCAGGGCGCGGCCCCTGAGGTCCGCGGGGCCGGACACGATCCGCGCCACCGCCGCCGCCTCCCCTCGCGCGGCGGCGGTGAGGGCGGACGCGGCCACCGGCCGGACGGGGTCGCCCGCCCGGACCGGGGTGACCAGGATGTCGATGACGCCGCCGCAGGTCAGCCCCACGGCGAAGGCGTCGTCGTCGCTGTATCCGAAGCGCTCCAGGACGGTCCCGCCGTCCTCGATGGCCTGTTGGCACAGCTCGTACACCGCGCCCTCCACACAGCCGCCGGACACCGAGCCGATCGCCGTGCCGTCGGCGTCCACCGCGAGGGCGGCACCGGGCCGGCGCGGGGCGCTGCCGCCGACCGCCACCACCGTGGCGACGGCGAAGTCACGGCCCTGCTCGACCCACCGGTTCAGCTCCTCGGCGATGTCCAGCATGTCTCGGTCTCCTTAACAGCGGTTGCGTGGCGGGGTGTTGCACGGCCCGGGCGAGTGGGGCGTCCGGGCCTTCCATGATGGTGGCCGAAAGGCCCTAGTGGACGCCGAGCCAGCCCTCGATCGGGTTCAGGGCGAAGTAGACCAGGAAGATCACGGTCAGGCCCCACATGAAGACACCGATCTCGCGGGCCTTGCCCTGGGCGGCCTTGATGGCGACGTAGGCGATGACACCGGCCGCCACACCCGTGGTGATGGTGTACGTGAACGGCATCAGAACGACCGTGAGGAACACCGGGATCGCGGTGGCCCGGTCGGACCAGTCCACGTGCCGGGCGTTCATCATCATCATCGCGCCGATGACCACCAGGGCCGCGGCGGCGACCTCGCCGGGCACGATCGCGGTGAGCGGGGTGAAGAAGAGGCAGGCCGCGAAGAACAGGCCGGTGACCACGGAGGACAGGCCGGTGCGGGCGCCCTCGCCGACGCCGGTGGCGGACTCGACGAACACGGTCTGGCCGGACGCGCCGGACACACCGCCGATCGCGCCGCCCGCGCCGTCGATGAACAGCGCCTTGGACAGGCCCGGCATCCGGCCCTGCTCGTCGGCGAGCTTGGCCTCGGTGCCGACGCCGATGATGGTGGCCATCGCGTCGAAGAAGCCGGCCAGCACCAGGGTGAAGACGATCATGCCGACGGTCATCGCGCCGACCTCGCCCCAGCCGCCGAACTCGACCTGTCCGAAGATCGAGAAGTCGGGCATCGAGACCGCGCTGCCGTGCAGTTCGGGGGTGCCGGACGCCCACTGCTTCGGGTCGACGACACCCACGGCGTTGAGGATCACGGCGAGCACGGTGCCGCCGACGATGCCGATCAGGATGGCGCCGGGCACACCGCGCGCCTGGAGCATGAAGATCGCGAGCAGGGTGACGGAGAACAGCAGCACGGGCCAGCCCGCGAGTTCACCGCCCGGGCCGAGGAGCACGGGACCGCCCCCGGGCGCCGGGTTCTCGTGCACGAACCCGGCCTTGACCAGGCCGATCAGCGCGACGAACAGGCCGATGCCCATGGTGATGGCGTGCTTGAGGGCGAGCGGGATGGCGTTCATGATCATCTCGCGCAGGCCGGTGACGACCAGCAGCATGATGACGACGCCGTACATCACGCACATGCCCATGGCCTGCGGCCAGGTCATCGCGGGCGCGACCTGCGAGGCGAGGACGCCGGAGACGGAGAGGCCGGCGGCGAGGGCGAGCGGCACCTTGCCGACGAAACCCATCAGCAGCGTGGTGAGGGCGGCCGCGAAGGCGGTCGCGGTGATCAGGGCCTTCTGGCCGAGGATGTCCCCCGCCACGTCCTTGCCGGACAGGATCAGGGGGTTGAGCAGCAGGATGTACGCCATCGCCATGAAGGTGGTGACGCCGCCGCGCACCTCGCGCGCGACGGTGGATCCCCGCTGGGATATGTGGAAGTACCGGTCGAGCCAAGCACGTCCGGCCGGGACTCGGGTTCCTTCGCCCGAGTCCTCCGCGACGGTCTTCGGCTCCAGTGACTGCTGGGTCATGTGGGCCTGCTCCCAAGGTTCAAAGGGGCACCCTTGACAACCGCCCTGGCGGTTGCGGGATTTGGGAAAGTGGTGCGGCCGCACGACCCGGGGGACGGCCCGAGACGAACGATCAGTCTGCTTCCGGCCACGCCGCGAGCGGTGCGGCGGGCCGAGGGGTACTCCGGGCGGCGCGGAGGAGGTTGTGACGTTCCGTGCACCGCCCGGAGAGTGTGTTTCACGCCGTGCCGGTGAGGTGTTCCGGTCGTACCGGCGTGCGGTCCAGCTCCAGCCCGGTCGCGGCGCGGACGGCCGCGAGCACGGCCGGCGTCGACGACAGGGTGGGGGCCTCGCCGATGCCGCGCAGCCCGTACGGGGCGTGCTCGTCGGCGAGTTCGAGCACGTCGACGGGGATGGTCGGCGTGTCGAGAATCGTGGGGATCAGGTAGTCCGTGAAGGAGGGGTTCCTGACCTTGGCCGTCTTCGGGTCGACGATGATCTCCTCCATGACCGCCACGCCCAGTCCCTGGGTGGTGCCGCCCTGGATCTGGCCGATGACGGACAGCGGGTTGAGGGCCTTGCCGACGTCCTGGGCGCAGGCCAGCTCGATGACCTTGACCAGGCCGAGTTCGGTGTCGACCTCGACGACCGCGCGGTGCGCGGCGAAGGAGTACTGGACGTGGCCGTTGCCCTGGCCGGTGCGCAGGTCGAAGGCCTCGGTGGGGCGGTGCCGCCACTCCTCCTCCAGCTCCACGGCCTCGTTCTCCAGCACGTCCACCAGGTCGGCGAGGACCTCTCCGCCGTCGGTGACGACCTTGCCGCCCTCCAGGAGCAGTTCGGCGGTCGCCCAGGCCGGGTGGTAGGAGCCGAACTTGCGGCGGCCGATCTCCAGCACCCGTTCGCGCACCAGCTCGCAGGCGTTCTTCACGGCACCGCCGGTGACATAGGTCTGCCGGGAGGCCGAGGTCGAACCCGCCGAGCCCACCTGGGTGTCGGCCGGGTGGATGGTGACCTGGGTGACGCCGAGCTCGGTACGGGCGATCTGCGCGTGGACGGTGACACCGCCCTGGCCGACCTCCGCCATGGCCGTGTGCACGGTCACGACGGGCTCACCGGCCAGGACCTCCATGCGGACCTTCGCCGTGGAGTAGTCGTCGAAGCCCTCGGAGAAACCGACGTTCTTGATGCCGACCGCGTAGCCGATCCCGCGTACGACGCCCTCGCCGTGGGTGGTGTTGGACAGGCCGCCCGGCAGCTGCCGTACGTCCGCGCCCTCGCTGGACTCCCACTGGCGCTCCGGCGGCAGGGGCATCGCCTTGACGCGGCGCAGCAGTTCGGCGACCGGGGCCGGGGAGTCGACCGGCTGTCCGGTCGGCAGGAGCGTGCCCTGCTCCATGGCGTTGAGCTGACGGAACTCCACCGGGTCCATGCCCAGCTTCTTGGCCAGCTTGTCCATCTGCGCCTCGTAGGCGAAGCACGCCTGGACCGCGCCGAAGCCGCGCATGGCGCCGCAGGGCGGGTTGTTGGTGTAGAGGGCGATGGCCTCGATGTCGACGTCCTCGACGACGTAGGGGCCGACGGACAGCGAGGAGGCGTTGCCGACCACGGCCGGGGAGGCGGAGGCGTAGGCGCCGCCGTCCAGGACGATGCGGCACTTGAGGTGGGTGAGCTTGCCGTCCCTGGTGGCGCCGTGCTCGTAGTAGAGCTTGGCGGGGTGGCGGTGGACGTGTCCGAAGAAGGACTCGAAGCGGTTGTAGACGATCTTGACCGGCTTGTTGGTGCGCAGGGCCAGCAGACAGGCGTGGATCTGCATGGAGAGGTCCTCGCGGCCGCCGAACGCGCCGCCGACGCCGGACAGCGTCATGCGCACCTTCTCCTCGGGCAGGCCGAGGACGGGCGCGATCTGGCGCAGGTCGGAGTGCAGCCACTGGGTGGCGATGTAGAGGTGGACGCCGCCGTCCTCCTCGGGCACGGCGAGACCGGACTCGGGGCCGAGGAAGGCCTGGTCCTGCATGCCGAAGGTGTACTCGCCGGTGACGATCACGTCGGCCCGCTTCGCGGCCTCGGCCGCGTCGCCGCGGACGATGGGCTGGCGGTGGACGATGTTCGGGTGCGGGACATGGCCCGCGTGGTGGTCGTCGCGGCCCTCGTGGATCAGGATCGCGTCGGGGGCGGTGGCGGAGGCCTCGTCGGTGACGACGGGCAGTTCCCGGTACTCCACCTTGATCTTCGCGGCGGCGCGGCGGGCCGTCTCCGGGTGGTCGGCGGCGACGATGGCCACCGGTTCGCCGTGGTGACGGACCTTGCCGTGGGCGAGGACCGGGGTGTCCTGGATCTCCAGGCCGTAGTTCTTCACCTCGGTCGGCAGGTCGTCGTACGTCATGACGGCGTACACGCCGGGCATCGCGAGGGCCTCGGCGGTGTCGATGGAGACGATCTCGGCGTGGGCGACGGTGGAGCGCAGGATCTGGCCCCAGAGCATGTCCTCGTGCCACATGTCGGACGAGTACGCGAACTCGCCGGTGACCTTGAGGGTGCCGTCGGGGCGGAGCGTGGACTCGCCGATGCCGCCCCTGGTCCGGGAGCCCTGGGTGATCTTCGTGGGAGCGCCGTTGGTCGGCATGGTGGTCAGACCCCCTCGGACTGGCGGGCGGCGGCCAGGCGGACCGCGTCCATGATCTTCTCGTAGCCCGTGCAGCGGCACAGGTTGCCCGACAGGGCCTCGCGGATGTCCGCGTCGGTCGGGTTGGGGTTGCGCTCCAGCATCTCGTCGGCGGCGACGAGCAGGCCGGGGGTGCAGAAGCCGCACTGGACGGCGCCGGCGTCGATGAACGCCTGCTGGACGGGAGAGAGTTCCTCGCCCTCGCCGGTCTGCGAGTCGGTGCCGCCCTTGGCCTGCCAGCCCTGGGCGTCCTGGAGGGAGGTGCCGCAGGCGCCGGTCGCACAGCCGCCGTGCTCGGCGCGCTGTCTGGCGTAGTCCGCCAGTCCCTCGACGGTGACGACCTCGCGGCCCTCGGCCTGGCCGGCCGCGACCAGGCAGGAGCAGACGGGAACGCCGTCCAGGCGGACCGTGCAGGAACCGCACTCGCCCTGTTCGCAGGCGTTCTTGGAGCCGGGCAGGCCGAGGCGCTCGCGCAGGACGTAGAGCAGGCTCTCGCCCTCCCAGACGTCGTCGGCCTCCTGGGGACGTCCGTTGACGGTGAAGTTGACGCGCATTACGCAGCTCCCTCCGAGATGCGGCGGGCGCCGCGGTACGACTCCCAGGTCCAGGTGAGCGTCCGGCGGGCCATGACGCCGACCGCGTGGCGGCGGTAGCTCGCGGTGCCCCGGACGTCGTCGATCGGGTTGCAGGCGGCGGAGCACAGCTCCGCGAACTGCTTGGCGACCGACGGGGTGATGATCTTTCCGTTGTCCCAGAAACCGCCCTCTTCGAGGGCCGCGTTCAGGAACTCCTCGGCCGTCTTCGCCCGGACGGGTGTCGGGGCGGCGGATCCGATGCCGGTGCGCACCGTGCGGGTCTCGGGGTGCAGGGCGAGACCGAACGCGCACACGGCGATGACCATGGCGTTGCGGGTGCCGACCTTGGAGTACTGCTGGGGGCCGTCGGCCTTCTTGATGTGCACGGCCCGGATCAGCTCGTCGGGGGCGAGCGCGTTGCGCTTGACGCCGGTGTAGAAGGCGTCGATCGGGATCAGCCGGGAGCCGCGTACGGACTCCGCCTCGACCTCGGCGCCCGCCGCGAGCAGGGCCGGGTGGGCGTCCCCGGCCGGGGAGGCGGTGCCGAGGTTGCCGCCGACGCCGCCGCGGTTGCGGATCTGGGGGGAGGCGACGGTGTGCGAGGCGAGCGCGAGGCCCGGCAGTTCGCCGCGGAGGTTCTCCATGATCTTCGTGTAGGGCACGGAGGCGCCGAGCCGCACGCTCGCCTCGCCGACCTCCCACTCGTAGAGGTCGCCGACTCGGGTGAGGTCCAGGAGGTACTCGGGCCGGCGGTGGTCGAAGTTGATCTCGACCATCACGTCGGTGCCACCCGCAATCGGCACAGCGGTGGGGTGCTCCGCCTTCGCGGCGAGCGCCTCCTCCCAGCTGGCGGGGCGAAGGAAGTCCATGACCGGCTCTCTTCTTCGTCTCGTGGGTCGTTCAGATTGAGCCAATCCGTGTGCGGCGGGCCCGGCTCGTTCATGTCCTGTTAACGCGGAGTGGGGCCAGTACACAGCGCGGTGCTCCGGTCGGGTCAGTCACCGAAACCATGAAGGAGTTGGCTGGTCGTCGCGGGCATCTTGTAGATTCGTATGAACGGAGGTCATCAGTAACCTCCCCGCTCTCCTGTGGAAACGTGAGACACACCCCGCGTGACCTGGGACACGGCCCGGACCGGCGGTCCGGCGACCCCCGAGCACGGACCGGCCGCCCCGCGGACGGGTCCGACGCGTCAAGAATCATCGTAGTTTTCGAGACAAAAGAACGGCGGCGACGAGAATGCGGCTGCGCGCACTGCTGGACACCGACGCGCTGGGCCTGAAGCTGCTCGGCGGCGAGGACGAGCTGGACCGCACCGTGCGCGGCGTCATGACGACCGACCTCAAGGACCCGAGCCGCTATCTGGCCGGTGGCGAGCTGGTCCTGACGGGCCTGGCCTGGCGCCGGGACACCGACGACTCCGAACCCTTCGTTCGAATCCTCGCCCAGGCCGGTGTCGCGGCGCTCGCGGCCGGCGAGGCGGAGCTCGGGGACGTGCCCGACGATCTGGTCCTGGCCTGCGCCCGGCACCGGCTGCCGCTGTTCGCGGTGCACGAGTCGGTCGCCTTCGCGACCATCACCGAGCATGTCGTACGGCAGGTCAGCGGCGAGCGGGCCGGGGACCTGGCGGCCGTCGTGGACCGGCACCGGCGGATGATGACCTCCGGCCCCGCGGGCGGCGGGCCCGACGTGGTCCTGGACCTGCTCGGCTCCGACCTCGACCTGCGCGCCTGGGTGCTCTCCCCGGCCGGACGGCTGATCGCGGGCCCCAAGCTCGGCGGGCCCGCGCTGCCCGCCGAGACGTGCGCGCGGCTGGCGGGCGAGCACCTGGCGGCCGTCCGCACCGGACGGCGCGGCCCGCACCGGGTGCAGGCCGGCCCGACGACGTACAGCCTGTTCCCGATTCGCAGCTGGGGCCACCGCCCGCCGGGCACCGCGGCCGGACGGGCCCCGCAGGCCGCCGCGCGGGACGTGCGCGAGAGCGTGCTGTCGGACTGGCTGCTGGCCGTCGAGGCGGACGCGGGCGACTGGCCCGAGGAGCGTCTGGACCTGGTGCACGGCGTCACCCAGCTGATCGCGGTCGAGCGCGACCGCCGCGACGCCGCCCGCACGGTCCGGCGCCGGCTCGCCCAGGAGGTGCTGGAGCTGGTCCAGACGGGCGCGGCGCCCGCCGAGATCGCCGCCCGGCTGCGGGTCGCGGCGCCGGTGCTGCTGCCCGGCCTCGGGGCCGCGCCGCACTGGCAGGTGGTGGTGGCCCGCGTGGAGTGGGAGGGCGGCGAACTGGAGGGCGGCCCGGTCGCGCAGTCCCTCCTGGAGGAGATCCTCGTCGACCCGAACAGCACCGGCCCCGAGCCCTCCGACCGGATCGCCGTCGCCCACACCGGCGACGAGGCCATCGCCCTGGTGCCGCTCCCGGCGGTCGGCGGCGACTCCGACGGCCCGGACCCCGGCGTCCTGGCCGACGCGCTGCTGGCGGCCGTACGGGAGCCGCTGGCGGCGGGCCTGGACGACGACGGGCGTCTCACCCTCGGCGTCAGCGCGGCCGTGCACTCGGCCGAGGGGCTGCGGGGGGCGCTGGAGGAGGCACGGCACGCGCGGCGCGTCGCGGCGGCCCGGCCCGGCCGGGTGTGCGCGGCCGGGCACCAGGAGCTGGCCTCGCACGTGCTGCTGCTGCCGTTCGTCCCCGACGACGTCCGACGCGCCTTCACCGCCCGGCTGCTGGACCCGCTGCGCGACTACGACCGCCGCCACCGCGCCGAGCTCATCCCGACCCTGGAGGCCTTCCTGGAGTGCGACGGCTCCTGGACCCGCTGCGCCTCCCGGCTCCACCTCCACGTCAACACGCTGCGCTACCGCGTCGGCCGGATCGAGCAGCTGACGAGTCGTGATCTGTCCCGCCTCGAGGACAAGCTGGACTTCTTCCTGGCACTGCGGATGAGCTGAGCTCCCGGGGGGTATGTGCCAGGCACCGCGCGGCGGGCGGCGATTCGCCGGACGGCCCCGGGGCGGGTGCGGCGGCACACGACTTTGTGAAATCCTTCACCCACCCCCTTGGCCGGGCCCAGTGATCCGTGCTGAGATGCCGCCACCACTCAAGGCTCGATGGCGTGCTCGGGGAGGGCGAGGTGGCGTATACCGCCATGTCTGGTTACGGAACGACCGCTGGTGACGATCCACTCCAGACAGCGGTTTGGCGGTTGCGCTCGCGGGCCTGCTGGGCCGACGCTGCCGCGTTGCTCCAACCGTCCTCCGCGGCGGCCGCGTTGCAGCGGGCCGCGCTGCTGGTGGAACGCTGTCTGTACACCGAGCAGGGCTGGGACGCGGCGGAGGACGCGCTGCGGGTGGCCGAGGCCGTGGCGCACAGCGACGAGGAGCGGGGCGGGGCGGCTTGTGAACGCGGGCACTTGGCCTACGCCGCCACCCTGCTGGGGGTGCGCGACCGCGCCGACGAGGCGCGGGCCGCGCTCGGCCGGGCTGCCGCGCTGATCAGCCCCGACACCGCCGGACGGGCCCTGCTGGACTACCGGCGCGGGCTGGTCGCGCAGAACCTCAGCGGCTCGGCGCAGGCCGCGCGGGCGGCGTTCCGCCGGGCCCACGCGGGCGCCGCCGCGCACGCCGACCCGCTGCTGCTGTCCTCCACCTGGCGGCATCTGGCCGGACTGGCGCTGCGGGAGGGCGAGTTGGCCGAGGCCCGGCACGGCTTCGCCGAATCACTGCGGCTGCGCGAGGAGTTGGGCTACCTGGTCGGCACTGCCCCGGCCCTGGCCTCCCTCGCCGACGCCGAGACCGAACCGGAGGCCTCCCGGTTGCGTGAGGAGGCCCGCCGCCTGTTCCGCCTCCTGGGCGGCGTCCCGACCTGGCTGGCAGCCCAACTGGCCCCACCCCCAGCAGCCACAGCCTGACCCCCGCCCCTCAAGGGGCGCGGGGAACTGCGCAGTCTTTCAGGGGCGCGGGGAGCTGAGCGAACGGCCACACTCAACCGGCACCCGAAAAACCGACAGCAACACCCCCAGGGGCGCGGGGAACTGCGCGAACAACCACACACAACCGGCACCCGAAAAACCGGCGGAACCCCCTACTGCCCGGGAACGCCCAGCCTCAGACGGCAGGTCGGAAGTGCTCCCCCAACAGCCCCCGCACCCACTCCCCGTCCCCGGCCATCAGCGCCTCCAGCAGAGCGGCATGCTGCGCGGCATCAGCCATCAGCTCGGTACGCAGATGACGACCGGTTGTCAGCGGCCACTGCGCCCGCCGGTGCAGATCGTCGGCGATACGGACGAGCTGATCGTTCCCGGCGACGGAGAGCAGGGCACGGTGGAAGGCACGATCGGCGTCGGCATAGGCCGCCCGGCACCCGGCGGAGGCGGCGAGAACGGTGGCCTCCGCGAGGGGCCGCAGCTCGGCCCACCGCTCGGCGGGCACGGTCGCCGCGAGCCGTGTCAGCACCGGCACCTCCAGCAGGGAGCGCACCTCGGCCAGCTCGACGAGCTCACGGGCGTCCCGCCGCACGACGCGGAAGCCGCGGTTGGGCACGACCTCGACGGCGCCCTCCTGGGCGAGCTGCTGCATGGCCTCGCGCACGGGCGTGGCGGAGACGCCGAACTGCTCGCCGAGCGCGGGCGCGGAGTAGACGGTGCCGGGGGTCAGCTCACCGGTGACGAGGGCGGTGCGCAGCGCGTCGAGGATCTGGCCGCGCACGGAGGAGCGCTGCACGAGGGGCCGCGGGGCCGGGACGGGCGCCTCGGCGGCGGGGTGCTCACCGCGCACCGCGGCGGCCTCGGTGCCGCGCTCACGGGCCTCCGGGGTGGCCACCTGCTGCTGCGGCACCCGGACCGGGCCCGGCTCCGGAAGGCCCGTCGCGGCGGCGAAGCCCTGCGCGCCCTGGTTCACGGGTCCTCCTCCGGGCTTGTCGGTACTTGGGGTCATTACGGCGGGTTGTTACTCGTCCGTCAAGCACCTTAGGCCCAAGGTGGGGCAGTTCAAATTCCGGACCGACCTAGTAAGGTAAGCCTTGCCTACTCCGGGCGCGCGCCCCCCGCTCGCGCCCGCACCCCCGTCCGCCCCCTTCCCCACTCCCACCCCGCCCCAGCCCCTCCCCACCCCGCCCCGCTCGCCCCTCTCGTGAATCGGTGGTCCCGGTATGCCTGTCCCCGTCTCGGCCCTCGCGGACGCCCATGCCCGCCTCACCGAGGCCTACCCGGGACTGACCGTCACCGAGCTGAGCGGACGGGAGCCCCTGCCCGAGGGCGGCGGCTGGGTCACCGCGGCCTCGCTCGCGGCGGGCGGGGAGGCCCTGGATGCCTTCCTGGCCTGGGACGAGGCCCAGATCCTGCGGGACTACGGCCAGCGCGGCCGCCCGGACGTCGTCGCCGGCTTCGGCCTGCACCGCTACGCCTGGCCCGCCTGTCTGCTGTTCACCGTGCCGTGGTTCCTGCACCGCCGGGTGCCCCGCCACGGCGTGGCCGACGTGTCCTACGACCGCACCGCAGGCCGGCTGGCCGTACGCACCGCCTCGTTCGCCTGCCTGCCCGGCGACCCGGCCGCCGCCCTGCCCGGCGCCCGCGTGGTCGACGGCGAGGACGCCCTGCGTGCCGAGCTGCGCGCGGCGGTGGCCGAACACCTGGAGCCGCTGTTCGCGGCCTTCGGCCCGCGCATGCGGCGGCGCGGCCGGGCCCTGTGGGGCATGGCCACCGACGAGGTGGTCGAGGGCCTGTGGTACGTCGCCGGACAGCTCGGCGCGGACGCGGAGCGGCGGGCGAGGCGCGAGCTGGAGCTGCTGCTGCCCGGCTCGGCCGTGCCGTACGTCGGCGCCCCCGGGTTCCGCGAGCTGACCGGGCCGAAGGGCGAGACCCTGCCGACCCGGGACCGGGCGAGCTGCTGCCTCTTCTACACCCTGCGCCCCGAGGACACCTGTGTGACCTGCCCGCGCACCTGCGACACCGACCGGGTCGCCAAACTGACTTCCGCCGCTGCCGCCTGACGTTCGTTCAGTCGGCAGGAACAGGGGTGCGCAGCCGCTAGGATCGTCGCGGACGAGGCCCCCGAATCGGTTACAGCGGTTTCACAATTTCCTCACCCTGCACAGTAACTTTCCGTGGAACCACCCGTACGGGTAGTCTTATTCGAACTCAACTCCCGCGCCTCAAGCGGCAGTTCGAGCAGATCGCCGTCCTGGCCAACCCCTTGCACTTCGTTGGCGGCCTCTTGCCCCGAAACCCCCTGAGGACCGGAGGGCTTGGGCCACTATGGCGGGCGTTACGCCCTATCCCAATGCAAGGGACCCCTAGATGAGACTGACCGACATATCGCTGAACTGGCTGCTTCCGGGCGCCGTACTGCTCCTGGGCATGCTGGCGGCGGTGGCGGTGCTGCGCGGCAAGCGCGCCTCGGGGAAGGACTCTGGCACGGAGGACTCGTGGGAGCGCAGCGAGGAGCGCCGCAGGCGCAAGGAGGCCCTGTACGGCACGTTCTCCTATGTACTGCTGTTCTGCTGTGCCGCGGTGGCGGCCGCGCTGTCCTTCCACGGTCTGGTCGGCTTCGGCGAACAGAACCTCGGCCTGACGAACGGCTGGCAGTACCTGGTCCCGTTCGGCCTGGACGGGGCGGCCATGTTCTGCTCCGTCCTCGCGGTGCGTGAGGCCAGCCACGGCGACGCCGCTCTCGGCTCCCGGATACTCGTGTGGACCTTCGCCTTCGCCGCGGCCTGGTTCAACTGGGTGCACGCTCCGCGCGGCATCGACCACGCGGGCGCCCCGCACTTCTTCGCGGGCATGTCCCTCTCCGCGGCGGTGCTGTTCGACCGGGCGCTGAAGCAGACCCGCCGGGCCGCGCTGCGCGAGCAGGGCCTGGTGCCCCGCCCGCTGCCGCAGATCCGCATGGTCCGCTGGCTGCGGGCGCCGCGTGAGACGTACCGCGCCTGGTCGCTCATGCTCCTGGAGAACGTGCGCAGCCTGGACGAGGCCGTCGAGGAGGTGCGCGAGGACATGCGCCAGAAGGAGGAGACCCAGCGGCGCCGCCGTGAGCAGCAGCGCGTGGAGCGGGCTCAGCTGAAGGCCATCAGCCGGGGCCACCGCGGTCCGTTCCCCGGCCGTGGCCTCGGACGGCAGGCGGAGATGCCGGCCGTGGAGCGAGCGAGTTCCGAGCGTGTCTCCGCGGAGCCTGCCATATCGACGCCGGAGCAGTTGCCCGTGCGTTCGCGGCCCTCCCTCCAGCCGGTGCGCCAGAGTACTGAGCCGATCACCGTCGACCTCACCGCGGAGGACGACACCATGGCCCTGCCGCGCCTGGACTCCCTGGAGCGCAAGCTCAAGGACCTGGAGCAGCAGTTCGGCTAGAGCCTGACAGGCCTGCCGGACAGGCCCGGGCGATACGAGGTACACGCGGCAGGGGCACGGTTCGTCAGGGGCCGTGCCCCTGCCGCGTGGTCAGGGGTTCACGCGGCGTCCGCGCCGAGCTCGAACCAGACGGACTTGCCCACTCCGTGCGCCTGTACGCCCCAGTCGTCGGCGAGCGACTCGACCAGGATCAGACCCCGTCCGTGCGTACCGTCGTCGGCGGCCGGTACGCGTGGCCGGGGCCTCGCGCCCACGAAGTCCCGTACCTCCACGCGCAGTCCGCGGGTGGAGACGACGGCGGTCAGGACCGCTTCACGGTCGGTGTGCACGAGTGCGTTGGTGACGAGTTCGCTGGTGAGCAGCTCCGCGATGTCCGCTCGTCCCGGCCTCCCCCAGTGCCGTAACAGTTCCCGCAGCTCCCGGCGTGCCTCGGGCACCGCCCCGAGGTCCGCGCGGCCCAGTCTGCGGCTGAGCTGTGGCCCCCGTTCGGGAGCACCGGTGGCCCGGTCCCGGGCCGAGTGTGAGGACGTGCCGAATGTCAGCGGACCGCCCCTTGGTACCTGCCTGTTCATGACCCCCGCCTGCGCGCCGATGCCGGTTTCCCTCCTGCTCGAACACGTTCACGGGAATCCATGCCCCGTGGGCACCGGGACAGTCATACCGGTTGGCACGACTGCCGGACATCCGGACCTCTCGGGTCAGGGCCGGGGGACGTTGCGCAGATTGGAGCGGGCCATCTGGAGCATCCGCCCCACGCCTCCGTCCAGCACAATCTTCGAAGCGGACAGCGCGAATCCGGTCACCATGTCGGCGCTGATCCTCGGCGGGATCGACAGCGCGTTCGGGTCGGTCACGACATCCACGAGCGCGGGTCCCTTGTGCTTGAAGGCGTCCTTGAGCGCGCCTGCGAGCTGTCTCGGCTTCTCCACCCGGACGCCGTAGGCGCCGCAGGCGCGGGCGACGGCCGCGAAGTCCGGGTTCTTGTTCGCGGTGCCGTACGACGGCAGACCGGCGACGAGCATCTCCAACTCGACCATGCCGAGCGAGGAGTTGTCGAACAGCACCACCTTCACGGGCAGGTCGTACTGGACGAGGGTGAGGAAGTCGCCCATCAGCATGGCGAATCCGCCGTCCCCGGACATCGACACCACCTGCCGGCCGCGGTCGGTGAACTGCGCGCCGATCGCCATCGGCAGCGCGTTGGCCATCGAGCCGTGGGAGAAGGAGCCGATGATCCGCCGCCGCCCGTTGGGCGTGAGGTAACGGGCCGCCCAGACGTTGCACATGCCGGTGTCGACGGTGAACACCGCGTCGTCGTCGGCGAGTTCGTCGAGCACGGAGGCCACGTACTCGGGGTGGATGGGCACATGCCGGTCCACCTTGCGGGTGTAGGCCTTGACCACCCCCTCCAGCGCCTCGGCGTGCTTCCTCAGCATCTTGTCCAGGAAGCGCCGGTTCTCCTTGGTCCGCACTCGCGGGACGAGACAGCGCAGGGTCTCCTTGACGTCGCCCCACACCGCGAGGTCCAGCCGGGAGCGGCGGCCGAGGCGTTCGGGCCGTACGTCGACCTGGGCGATGGTCACGTCGTCGGGCAGGAAGGCGTTGTACGGGAAGTCGGTGCCCAGCAGGATCAGCAGGTCGCACTGGTGGGTGGCCTCGTAGGCGGCGCCGTAGCCGAGCAGGCCGCTCATGCCGACGTCGTAGGGGTTGTCGTACTGGATCCACTCCTTGCCGCGCAGGGCGTGGCCCACCGGGGACTTGATCTTCCCCGCGAACTCCATCACCTCGGCGTGGGCGCCCGCGGTGCCGCTGCCGCAGAACAGGGTGATCCGTTCGGCGCGGTCGATCAGCTCGACCAGCTTGTCGATCTCCGCGTCACCGGGGCGCACCGTCGGCCGGTCGGTCACCAGCGCGGTCTCGACCGGCTTGTCCGGGGCGGGCTGGGCGGCGATGTCGCCGGGCAGGGCGACCACGCTGACGCCGCCCCGGCCGATCGCGTGCTGGACAGCGGTCTGGAGCAGCCGGGGCATCTGCCGCGGACTGGAGATCAGCTCGCTGTAGTGACTGCATTCGCGGAACAGCTGGTCCGGGTGGGTCTCCTGGAAGTAGCCGAGGCCGATCTCGCCGGAGGGGATCTGCGAGGCGAGCGCGAGGACCGGGGCCATGGAGCGGTGGGCGTCGTACAGGCCGTTGATCAGATGGAGGTTGCCGGGGCCGCAGGAGCCGGCGCAGGCGGTCAGTCTCCCGGTGATCTGGGCCTCCGCGCCGGCCGCGAAGGCGGCGGTCTCCTCGTGGCGCACATGCACCCAGTCGACGGCGGAGTTGCGGCGTACGGCGTCCACGACGGGGTTGAGGCTGTCGCCCACGACGCCGTACAGGCGTCTGACCCCGGCGCGGGCGAGGATGTCCACGAACTGTTCGGCGACGTTCTGCTTGGCCATGGCGGTCGGGTGCCCTTCGGTCTCCGGGAGGATCCCTGTGGGTTTCCATCAATCCACACCCGGCGCCGCTACGCCTCCCACACGGCGGCCGCCGTACGGTCGTCGGCGTACCCCTTGACCCGGGCCTGGGCGTCGGCGAGGAAGGCCGCGAGGCCGGGTGCCTCGGGGCCGGACCACCGCTCGGTGAGGTGCGCGCACAGCTCGGGTTCGCCGCGCAGGGGCTCCGCGAGGCCGTCCGTGCACAGCAGCAGGGTGTCACCCGGCCGGGCTACCGAGGCGCGGAAGCGGAAGGGTTCGCGCGGTGGCTGCGGGGCGGGTTCGTAGGGGCTCGGGGGCTTCGGGATGCCGAGCTCCAGGGTCAGCCGGTCGCCCTCGGGGGTCTCGGCGGGCGTCGCGGCGAGCGCGTCGGCGGAGGGCGAGCCGAAGCCGACGACGGGCTCCCCCGTCACCTCGGTCGCCGCGGGCTCGATGTCCCGCCACACCCCGTCCCGCAGCCGGAACAGCCCGCCCGCGCCGACCCCGAAGAACACCCGGGTACGGCACTCGGGGTCCCCCGGCAGCAGCAGACAGCGCAGGGTCGCCGCGTACTCCGCCGGGGAGACTCCCTGCTCGGCGGCGCCGGCGCGCAGCTTTCCGAGGCTGCGGTCGGTGAGGCGGTGCAGCCCTGACTTCAGGTCGCCGCGCCGGCCGGTGCGGATGTCCTCCGCGAGGCGGACATGGCTGCGTCCTACGGCCTGCCCGATCCACCGGCACACCTCGGCCGCCGCCCGGTGCGCCCCGGGGGTGGCCCGCGCGCCGGTCGCCATCGCGACGAGCACCAGCGCCTGCTCACCGGCGCCGAACCGGGCGACGAGCAGCGCGTCCCGGCGCGGCTCGCCGCGGTACCGGGCCGAGTCGCCGCGCACGGACACCGCCCTCAGGGTGCCCGCGCCGCACCGGGCGCCGTCCAGCACGGTGTCCGCGACCAGGTCCGCGAGGTCGCCGGGGTCGGCCGGGGGCAGGGTGGTGGGTTCGGCCTCGTAGGTGGGCGGACCGGAGCCGAGGTGGACGGGCCGGGGGGCGCGGGTCACGGAGAGCCGGCGGGTGTCGGTGTCCTTCGGGGAGTCGTCCGGGAGCGGTGCCGCGTCACCGGTGGTCGACGTGGTGCCGCCCGCCGGCGGCCGCGGTGCCGGGGCGGCCGGGCCGGAGTCGGCCGGGAGGCCGGCCGGACCGCCCTGGGTGGCGGTCGGGCGCTCCCCGGGGGCGCGGGTCCTCGGCGGGCGGGACGCGGAGCGCGGGGCGCCGGTGCCGTCGTCGGCGGGAGCGGGAGAGCGGGCGGGCGCACGCGGATCCGGTTCACGGGCGTCCTCGACGGCGTCGGCGGGCACCCTGCCACCGCCCCCGTCACCCGCGCGGGGCCCCGGGACCGAGAGGGTCCCACCGGAGTCCGCGGGGTCCTCCCCCGCCACCCCGGAGGCCGAGGCGAAACGGTCGTCCAGGGAATCCGCGGCGCCCGTGGGGCCGGTGTCCGAAGTGCGGTCGTCGTACAGCTGCCCCCACCAGTCGTCCTCGGGAACGGGATCGGTGGGCCTTCCCCCCTGCTGGCTCATGACCGTCATTGTCCACCGCGCGGGCGGGTTGAAAACGGGGCATCAGGAAAATCCCGTGCGCCCGGGCCCAGGCTGACGGCGTGTCAGGGAGCCTTCGAACGAAGGTGCCAGGGCCTGCCGGGCGTCGCGCGGCGCACAGGAAGCCGTCGTCACGGCCCTCACGGGGCCACCGGGCGGCTCCACCCCCCACGGGAGAACCGCCCGGTGACGTCTGTGCGATCCGGTCCGGATCAGTGAACCGTTGGCCAACACATTGGCAGAGCGATCAGACCTACGGGGATGATGTCCGAGGCGGATTTGCGCCGTGGCCGGTTTCCGCCAGGGCCGGTCCGCTTGGAGTCGGGAATTCCGGGAGGGACGGCGCCTGATGCTCACGGCGATAGGGCTGGACGAGACGCACGAGTCGGCGTACCGCGCGCTGGTGGCGGTGGGCGCGGCCGACGTACCGGATCTGGCCCGGCTCCTGGCACTGGGCGAGCACGACACCGAGCGCGCGCTGCGCCGACTGGAGCAGCACGGCCTGGCCGCCCAGACCCCGGCGCGTCCCGGCCACTGGGTCGCCGCCCCGCCGGGTGTGGCGCTGGGGGCGCTGCTCACCCAGCGGCGGCACGAGCTGGAACAGGCGGAGCTGGCGGCGGCGCTGCTCGCCGAGGAGTACCGCGCGGCCACGGCCGAACCGGCCGCGCACGACCTGGTCGAGGTGGTGACCGGGGCGGCCGCCGTCAGCCAGCGCTTCCTCCAGCTGCAGCTGGGCGCCGCCGACGAGGTCTGCGCGCTGGTCACCGGCAATCCCGTGGCCGTCACCGGCATGGAGAACGAGGCCGAGGAGCAGGCCGCCCGGCGCGGGGTGCGCTACCGGGTCGTGCTGGAGCGCGCGGCGCTGGACCGGCCCGAGGGCATGACCGAGCTGAGCGCCGCGCTCGGCCGGGACGAGCAGGTGCGTGTGGTGGACCGGGTGCCGACCAAGCTGGTGGTCGTCGACCGCACACTGGCCCTGGTGCCGCTGACCTCGCACACCGCCGAGCCCGCCGCGCTGGTCGTGCGCGCCGACGGGCTGCTGGAGCTGCTGTTCGGCCTGTTCGAGTCGGTCTGGCGGGACGCCCTGCCGCTGCGCATCGGCGCGTCCGGCGTCGGCGAGGAGACCCCGGACGGCCCCGACGCCACCGACCTGGAGATCCTCTCCCTGCTGCTGGCCGGGCTGACCGACGCGAGCGTCGCCAAGCAGCTCGACCTGGGCCTGCGGACCGTACAGCGCCGGGTGAAGCACCTGATGGAACTGGCCGGCGCGACGACCCGGCTCCAGCTGGGCTGGCACGCCTACGAACGGGGCTGGGTGGCGCGCGAGCGGTAGCCGTGCCCGTCGCCCGTTCACGCTGACCTGCGACGCAGGGCGTCCTCCTGCACGCTGGGCAGATGGGCGTGTGGGAGATCCTGCTGGTCGGCACGGTGATCCTGCTCGGCCTGGGCGGGGTGCTGGTGCCCGGCGTCCCGGGGTCGTGGCTGGTGTGGGCCGCGGTGCTGTGGTGGGCGCTGAAGGACCCGCAACCGGTGGCGTGGTGGGTGCTGGTCGGGGCCACGCTCGCGCTGTTCCTGTCCCAGGTGGTGCGCTGGGCACTGCCGCCGAGGCGGCTGCGCGCCAGCGGCGCCACCCCACGGATGGCGGTGTACGCGGGGACGGGCGCGTTCCTCGGGTTCTTCCTGATCCCTGTGCTGGGGGCGATCCCCGGCTTCATGGGGGGCATCTACCTGTCCGAGCGGCTGCGCCTGGGCCGCGGCGGCGATGCCCGCGCCGCGCTGCGCCAGGCGATGCGCAACGGCGGCTCCAGTGTGCTCACGGAACTGTTCACCTGCATGCTGATCGCCGGGGCGTGGCTGGGCGCGGTGATCTGGGGCTGACCGGGGCACACGGACGTAGGCCCTCGGGTCCAGGCCCTGTCGTCGAACTCCCGCCTGCCCCGCGGGCGACGACGGGAGTTTGACGACAGGACCTAGGGCGCGCTGCCGATGTGCGGGGCGCCGCGGGGTGCTTGGCTTCCGCCATGACCGAATTCAGCGAGGCCGAGCGCGCCTACCTGAGGACGCAGCGGCTGGGCCGGCTGGCGACCGTCGACCCCGAGGGTCAGCCGCAGGCCAACCCCGTGGGCTTCTTCCCGCAGGACGACGGCACCATCCTGGTCGGCGGACTCGCCATGGGCCGCACCAAGAAGTGGCGCAACCTCCGGAGCAACCCGAAGGTCGCCCTGGTGGTCGACGACATCGTGAGCCTGCGGCCGTGGCGGGTGCGCGGCGTCGACATCCGGGGCGAGGCGGAGCTCCTCACCGGCCCGCACGAGCTGGGCCCGCACTTCAGCGAGGAGGTCATCCGCATCCACCCCCGGCGCATCCACAGCTGGGGCCTGGAGGACTAGGGGCTACACGCTACGGGCTACGGGCTAGAGGGCCTCTTCGAGGCCGAGCAGCAGCCGCTTGCGCTCCAGGCCCGCCGCGTAGCCGACGAGGGAGCCGTCCGCGCCGATCACGCGGTGGCAGGGGCGCAGCACCAGCAGCGGGTTGGCGCCGATCGCGGTGCCGACGGCTCGTACGGCGGCCCTGGAGGCGCCGATGCGGGCGGCGATCTCGCCGTAGCTGACGGTCGAGCCGTAGGGCACGGACTCCAGGGCCGTCCACACCCGCTCGCGGAACGCGGTGCCCTCGCTGCGCAGCGGCAGCGAGAACTCCTTCAGGTCGTGCGCGAAGTACGCGGCGAGCTGCTCCCCGGCCTCCCGGAACAGCCCGGGATCGTGCGCCCAGTCCTCCCGCACGCTCCGCCCGCCCTTCTGCCCGGGCAGGGACAGCGAGGTCAGGGTGCCGTCGGGGTCGGCGGTGAGCAGGATCGGCCCGAGCGGGCTGTCGAGACGGGTCCAGTGCGTGGTCATGCGTACTCCAGATCACGGGCCGTGCGCACATGGCGTACGGCGTACGAGCGCCAGGGGCGCCAGGCGTCGGGGACGTCCTCGCCGGGCGGGGGGACGTCGGGGTCGCCGAGGGCGCGGGTGCGGACGGCGGCGATCACGGCGGCGTCCATGCCGGGCAGCGAGCGCAGCGCCGCCTCGGCGTCGTCCCGGTCGGCGCCCGGGTCCAGCCGTAGGGTCCCGTCCGCGAGCGCGACGGCAAGCGGCCCCGCCGTCCCGTCCGGCTCGGCCTCGGCGAGGACGGCCGGCTCGGGGAACAGGTGGGTGAGGCTTCCGCAGGGTGCGTCGAGGGCCTTGCCGTAGGCGCGCACGAGACGCTCGGCCTCGCCACGCCCCACCAGGGCCCGTATCGCCAGTTCGTCCGGGTCGGCGGCGCCGGGCGAGCGCAGCCCCGGCCGGGCGGCGACCAGCGGGGCGAGCCGGGGGTCGGCCCCGAGCCGCTCGTCGACGGCGTACGGGTCGGCGTCCAGGTCGAACAGCCGCCGCAGCCGCTGCACGGCCGTGGTGAGATCGCGCGGGTCGGTGAGGTGGAGCCGGGCCTCCAGCCAGCCGCCGGGATGCGCGGCTCCCGGGGCGCCCGCCGCGGTCCGCTCCTCGACGGCCGCGATCCCGGTCCCGTACGGCAGCCGCAGCGTACGGCGGTAGACGCGCGCCCCGGCCGGGCCGCCGACCTCCTCCACCCCGGGCACGGCCTCGTGCGCGAGCAGGTCGAACACCGCGGCGGCGGAGTACGGCCCGCGGTGGGCGAGGCGCAGCGGAATCCCCGCGGTGGGGGTCCCGGCGCGCCGGGGCCTGTGCCCGCCCCGGGGCGCGGCGGCGCGCAGTCCGCTGGGGGTGAGGGCGTAGACGGTCCTGACGGTGTCGTTGAACTGCCTGACGCTCGCGAAGCCCGAGGCGAAGGCGATCTCGGTGACGGGCAGCTCGGTCGTCTGGAGCAGCACCCGCGCGGTGTGCGCCCGCTGGGCGCGGGCCAGCGCGACCGGCCCGGCGCCCAGCTCGGCGGTGAGCTGCCGCTGGACCTGCCGGGCGCTGTATCCCAGCCGCCCGGCGAGCCCGCCCACGCCCTCCCGGTCCACGACCCCGTCCCCGATCAGCCGCACGGCCCGTCCCACGACGTCCGCGCGGGCGTTCCACTCGGCCGACCCGGGCGAGGCGTCCGGCCGGCACCGCCGGCAGGCCCGGAACCCTTGCCCCTGGGCGGCGGCGGCCGTGGGGAAGAACCTCACGTTGCGCCGCTTGGGGGTCACGGCCGGACAGCTCGGCCGGCAGTAGATCCCGGTCGTCGACACGGCGAAGTAGAACGCCCCGTCGAACCGGGCATCCCTGCTCCGCACCGCCTCGTACCTGCTGTCCTCATCCATCACACCCCCAGTCTCCGCCCCCGCCCGACGCCCCGCTGGCGGCTTTCGGACACAGAACTCCCCCACCCGCCCGCCCTTCAAAGATCGCGCAGTTCCCCGCGCCCCTTAAGCGGCGCGGGGAACTACACAATCTCTCGGGGGCACGGGGGGCCGCGCATTCTTCTAGGGGCGCGAGGAACTGCGCAATCTTTTGGGGTGCGGGGAACTGCGCAACCCTTCAGGGGCGCGGGGAACTGCGCAGTCCTCAGGGGCGCGGGGAACTGCGCGAAAAGTCACGACCACCCGGCACCCGAAACCCGGCACCGGCCCCTACCGCCCCCCGCGCTTGAACTCCATCGCGGCCCTCCCAGCCGCCCCCTTCCGCTTCCACTCCTTACGAATCTCCGCCCGAACCCGCGCATCCGTCTTCGCCACGATCCGCTGATTCTCCCGGAGCAACTTCCGATAACTGTCCAGCCGCCGCTGAGAAAGCTCCCCGCTCTCCAGCGCGGAGCGCACCGCACAGCCCGGCTCCGCCTCATGCGCACAGTCGTGGAACCGGCACCGCTCCGCCAGCGACTCGATCTCGGCGAACGTCTGCCCGACCCCGCCCTCGGCGTCCCACAGCCCGACCCCCCGCAGCCCGGGCGTGTCGATCAGCGCACCGCCCCCGGGCAGCAGCATCAGATTGCGGGTGGTGGTCGTGTGCCGCCCCTTGCCGTCCGCGTCCCGGGTGGCCTGGACGTCCATGACGTCCACCCCCAGCAGCGCGTTGGCCAGCGTGGACTTGCCCGCACCGGACTGCCCGAGCAGCACGGACGTACCGCCGCCGACGGTCGCGGCGAGGACGTCGAGCCCCTCCCCGTCGTGCGCGCTGACGGTCAGCACGGTCACACCGGGCGCGGTGGTCTCCACGTCCTGGACGAGATACGCCAGGGCGACCGGGTCGGGCACGAGGTCGGCCTTGGTGAGGACGACCACCGGCTGGGCTCCCGACTCCCAGGCCAGGGCGAGGAACCGCTCGACCCGGCCGAGGTCGAGCTCGACGGCCAGCGAGACGGCGACGATCGCGTGGTCGACGTTGGCGGCGAGGATCTGCCCCTCGGACCGCTTGGAGGAGGTGGACCGCACGAACGCGGTACGGCGCGGCAGATACGCGCGGACGTAACGGGGACTGCCGTCGGCCTCGAGGGCGACCCAGTCGCCGGTGCAGACGACCCGCAGCGGGTCGTGCGGGGTGACGAAGGCGGTGTCGGCCCGGACGGTCCCGTCGGCGGTGACGACGTCGCACTGGCCGCGGTCGACCCGGACGACCCGGCCGGGCAGCAGGCCCTCGGTGTCGTAGGGGGCGAACTCGTCCGCCCATGCCTCGTCCCAGCCGTAGGGAGCGAGAGCGGTGAAAGCGTCAGCGAAAGCGCTGGAGGTCAAGGGGAACCCTTCCCAAGGGCGGCCCCGGCGAAGGAAAGTGTGTCAGCCGGCGGCCACGGAGGTGGACTTGATGATCTGAATGCGGGCAGCGCCCATCGCAGTGACAGCCATCGTCGGCACCTCCTCGTTCACGACTCGCCTCGGAAAGAACACGCACACCGTAGCCGCAACCCCCTCGGGCTCGTCAACGGGTTTTCCCCTCGCGCCCCGGGCCCGGTGTCCTCCGGGCCCGGACACGTCTCAACCGCCCGCGCACACCTTCCCGTTGAGGGCGAAGCCGCTGGCCGGGCCGTTCTCGTCGTACCAGGAGCCGAGGAAGCCGAAGGACAGGCGGCCTCCGGCGGGGACGGCCCGGTTGTAGGACGCGGCGGTGACGGCGACCTGGGAGCCCTGCTGGGTGTAGTCCGCGTCCCACATCTGGGTCACCCGCTGCCCGGCCGGGAAGGACCAGGTCAGCCGCCAGTCGTCGAGGGCCTGCTCGGTGGTGACGGTGACGGTGGCCTGGAAGCCGTCGGGCCACTCGTTGTCGACGGTGTAGGTGGCCCGGCAGGCGGGCGGGGCGCTGGGCGAGGGGGCGGGCGCGGTGGCGGTCGTCGGGGCCGTGCCCTGGGTTCTGGGGACGGTCTTGACGGACGGCTGCCCGGAAGCGCCGTCCGGGGTCCTCGCCGCGGACGGGGACGGCGACGGGGCCGCCGGGGAACCGGTGGTGCCCGGCGAGGAGGGCGCCCGCGTGGGCTCCTGCGGCGAGGGCCGGGTGTCCGCGACCGGCCGCCGGTCGTCGGTGCCGCCCCGCGCGGCCTCGTCGCCCGCGCCGCCGAACGGCATCAGCGAGACGGCCAGCGCCAGCATCGAGACGAGGACCGCGGCGACGATCAGACCGTTGCGCAGCACCCGCCCCCGGTTGCCCGGCTCCGTCTCCGCGCCGAAGTCGGGCCGGCCGGGGCCGAGCCGGACCTCGGCCGCGCGGCGGCGGCGTTCCAGATAGGCGAGGCCGCCCCAGCCGATGACGCCGCCGGCCAGGGCCGCGGGCAGTCCGCCGCCGTGCGGGCGCAGACAGGCGGCGGCCTCGGCGCACTGGGCGCAGCGGGCGAGGTGGTGGGAGAGGTCCTCGGGGGTCTCGCCGACCGGGGCCCGGGTGACGGCGTCGAGCAGCCGGGCGTAGGCGCGGCACTCGGCGTCCATGGGCCGGTCGAGATGGCCGCGCCGGCAGCGGTCGCGGAACAGGCCGCGCACCTCGGCGAGTTCCTCGGCGAGGCCGGTCGGGTCCAGGCGCAGCCTGCGGGCCACGGCCGCCGACGGCAGCGACTCGACCTCGGTCAGCCACAGCAGGTCCGCGTCCGACTCCTGCATGTCGCGCAGGGCGCGCAGGGCGAGGGGGCGGCGCAGCGGCGGGCCGGTGTAGCGGGCGGCCTGTTCGGAGTGCAGCCACAGCCGCAGGTCGGGGGCGAGGCGGTGGCCGTGCCCCTGGGTCTCCCAGGCGGCGGCGGTGGCGCGTACGGCGGTCAGCAGCTGGGGGACGGCGGGCAGCCGGGGGACGCGGCGGCCCGGGTTGCCGCCGGTGCCGCTCTCCTCGGCGCGCAGCTCGCGCAGGCCCTCGGTGAGCGCCTGGTGGGCGAGGTCGTGTGCGGCCGCGGAGCCGGACGTGCACAGGTCGGCGTAGGACAGGACCGTGTCCCAGTACTCGGAGAAGAGCGCCGCCTCGGTGGCGTTCCGCGGGCTCGGCAGGTCGGGCATGACTCTCCTGCATGGATATGCGAGGTCAACTCGCCTCAGGAGATGGGGAGTTGTGGGGAAACCCCGCTACAGACCGAGCCTTTCACGTATTCGACACAACTGACAAGCGAGCTGTTCAGATGCCGACGGGCCCCGACTCCGTTGGGAGCGGGGCCCGTCGGCGGGTGCGCGCGGGTCAGACGGCGGCCGGATCCGCGGCCGGGAGGCTGTCCATGAAGGAGCTGACGGAGAACACCGCGTTGCCGGGTCCGGGCGGGCCGTATCCGGGCGGGGAGGTCAGGCCGAACTCGTCCATGGTGGCGCGGTAGGCCTCCAGCAGACGGATGTGGTACTCCAGCGGGGCGCCCTGCGGGTTGGCCTTGCCGAGCGGGGTGGTGGGCTCCGGGCACCAGGTGGTGAAACGGGGCGTGATGCCCTGCGACATGAAGAAGCGCAGGCCCTCGGTGGTGGACGCGACGGCCTCGTCGACGGTGGTGAAGCCGAACGGCTCGGCCATCTCCACGCCCGCGACGAAGTTGGGGATGACGTTGCGCGCGCCGAACACGTCGGCCGAGTCGAGGATGCGCCGGTGCCACTCGTCGCGGCCGACGTAGCGCTCCTTGCCGGGGCAGTACAGCTCGAACAGGCGGCGGTCCCACACCTCGTAGTTGGGGTGGTAGATCTGCACGCCGTAGTCCTTGAACCGCTGCACGTCGTCCTTGGGCAGCGCCTGCGCGACGACCTTGCCGATCCAGCGGCCGGGGAAGTGCTCCTCGATGGCCTTGGCGTACATGCCGTAGAAGTCGGCCTCGTCGCGGCCCTGGAGCTTGGAGGTGATGGCGCCGCCGGTGAGCGTGTACGCGGTCGACGCCTTCGCGGTGTCGTACCGGTTGATGATCTCCAGCGCCTCCAGGACCTCGTCGACGTCCTTCACACCCGTGTACGGGCGCCCGGCGGCCTTGTGCTGGCGCCAGTTGTGGTTGATGTCGCAGTACTGGCACTCCTCCTTGGCGCCGAAGTACTGGCAGACCCGGAAGACGGTGAGGTAGATCAGATAGCCCCACTGGATGGTCGGGGCGACCTCCATCACGGACTTCCCGTTGGAGAGCTTGTGCCGGTAGTACTCCGGCATGGGCGGCACACCCACGTCCGCGATCCGCGTGCCGTCCAGGTAGAGGCCGAGCAGGCCCTCCTCGTCGGCGGCGACCCGGTAGGGAGAGGCGGGGTTCACCCGTACGGAGACCACGGTGCGGCGCAGGTCGTAGGGCCCGCCGGTGAGGATGATCTCCTCCGGGGGCCGGCGCAGCGCGGCCTCGCCCAGCTCGGGGAGGGTGCCGTGGTCGAAGGAGAAGATGAAGTACGACTTGGGTTTCACCTCTCCGCTCTCGTTGTCGCTGAGGGCGGACGCGTCGAAGGCCACGCCTCCGCGAAGCAGGTCCTCCTTGAAGACGGCCTCCCGCGGCACGTGCGGGAAGCGCTCCATCAGATCCTCGACGAGCGCGGTGCGGCTGCCCATCCCGTGTCTCCTCCCTAGTCCAGTCGTACGACTCCTCACGGTATGCCCCTTCCCGATCGGACGCGCAGGCGGGTCCGGGCTCGGGGCGGTCCGGCCCGTGGTGATGTGATGTAACCGACACGCTCCACACCTCGGAGAGGGGACCGCATGACCGGCAGCGCGGCGGTGACGAACTGGGCGGGCAACATCACCTACGCCGTCGGCGAGCTGCGCCGGCCGCGGACACCGGACGCCCTGCGGGCGCTGGTCGCCGGGAGCCCCGCGGTGCGGGTGCTGGGCAGCGGGCACTCGTTCAACCGGATCGCCGAGCCGCCGCCGGGCGGGGTGCTGCTCTCGCTGGAGGCGCTGGACGCCGGGATCGAGGTGGACACCGCGGCCCGTACCGTCCGGGTCGGCGGCGGTGTCCGCTACGCCCGGCTCGCCGAGGCGGTGCACGCGCGGGGGCTCGCCCTGCCGAACATGGCCTCGCTGCCGCACATCTCGGTGGCCGGTTCGGTGGCGACCGGCACACACGGTTCGGGGGTGCGCAACGGCTCGCTGGCGGCGGCCGTGCGCGAGGTGGAGCTGCTGACAGCCGACGGGTCCACGGTGGTGATCGGCCGGGGCGACGAACGGTTCGGCGGCGCGGTGACCGCGCTCGGCGCGCTCGGGGTCGTCACGGCGCTGACGCTGGACCTGGAGCCGGCCTTCGAGGTCGAGCAGCATGTTTTCACCGAACTGCCTCTGGCGGGGCTGGACTTCGAGAAGGTGGCGGGGGCCGCGTACAGCGTGAGCCTGTTCACCGACTGGCGGGCCCCCGGCTTCCGGCAGGTGTGGCTGAAGCGGCGCACCGACCAGCCTCTCGCGGAGTTCCCCTGGGCCGCCCCGGCAGGCGAGCCACGGCACCCCGTGCCCGGCATGCCCGCGGTGAACTGCACCGAGCAGCTCGGGGTGCCCGGCCCCTGGCACCGGCGGCTGCCGCACTTCCGCGCCGAGTTCACGCCCAGCAGCGGGGAGGAGCTGCAGAGCGAGTACCTGATGGCGCGCCCGTACGCCGAGGCGGCGCTGGGTGCGCTCGACCGGGTCCGGGACACCGTGGCGCCCGTGCTGCAGATCTGCGAGGTGCGCACGGTCGCCGCCGACGAGCAGTGGCTGAGCCCGGCGTACGGGCGGGACTCGGTGGCGGTGCACTTCACCTGGGTCGCCGACGCCGGGGCCGTGCTGCCGGTGGTGCGGGCCGTGGAGGCGGCGCTGGAGCCGTTCGGGGCGCGGCCGCACTGGGGCAAGGTGTTCGAGACGCCGACGGCGCGGGTGCGCTCCCTGTATCCGCGCGGGGACGACTTCGCGGCGCTGGCCCGGGAGCTGGACCCGGCGGGGAAGTTCGGCAACGCCTTCGTGCGGGACGTGTTCGGCGGCTGAACTCCCCCGTGCGGGGTCTCAGTGGTCGGCGCAGCAGGGTGTCGGTTCGGGCACCTCGAAGGGGACGAGCACACCGCCCGCGGCGGGCATGGCGGCAAGGACGAGGTCACCGTGCCGCCACTGCGGGCGGACGTGGTCGCGGGTGACCACGGGGGTCTCCGGGGGCGGTGCGCCCGGAGAGCCGAGGACGGTCACCCGGTCGATCGCGGTGCGCCGGGTGACCACGGGGGTCTCCGGGGGCGGTGCGCCCGGAGAGCCGAGGACGGTCACCCGGTCGATCGCGGTGCGCCCGAGCAGTTCGGCGACCGTGAGGGTGCCGGTGACGGCGGCGGAGCCCGGGTACAGGACGGCTCGGCCGGCGGTGTCGGGGAGGCCGTCGGTCACCTCGTACCCCCGGGCGGCGAGTCCTTCGCGGGCGGCGCGCAGATCCCGCGGCGTGGGCAGGGTGAGGGAGACCGCGACCCGCGGCCGGCCGTCGCGCAGCAGGTGCGTGCAGCCGAACGCGCCCTCGGGGAGGGCGAGTCCGGCCGCCAGCGTGTGCAGCAGACCACAGGTCGAGCCACGGGTCGGCGTCGCCGACCACGTCGATGGCGGGCCCGCCGGGTCGACGTTCTACTCCAACCCCATCTGGGTCCTGCCCGCATGACCGGCCGCTCCCTGACCGTGGACACGGGGGAGCGGGACCTGCGCGCGGCCGACCGTGAACGACCGGGGCGTGGAAGCCGGTGCCACGTGCGCGACGGCTCGCCGAGCGGTTCACAGTTCTCCCAACTGATGTATGTGGCAGGCTTGTTGACGCGGTGCCGGAAGTGATGGAAGGAACCCGCGGAGCGGACGGGAGACCGGATGGGCGACCGGGACGAACTGCTGGCCGAGTTGCGCGACCTGATCGACGCGGCCGTCGACCGGCAGGACGGCACCGCGCTGCGCACACCCGCCGCCGAGCGCACGGCCGCCGCGCTCACCGCTGCCACGGACCCGGCCGCGGATCCCGAGGCGGCCTACGTCCTGGGCTGGTTCCATTGGCTGGGCTTCGAGACGTCACCCGACCCCGGCGGCCAGGACCCGGCACTGGTGGAGGCCGTCCGGCTGCTCGCCCCGGTGTACGACGCCGCGCCCCAGGCGATGCCCGACCTGCTGCGCCTGATGCTGAAGGGCGGCCCGCAGGACGGCGTGAGCGGCGGGGCCGCGCTCGAACTCGGCCTGGCCGTCACCCTCGCCTACGAACGCGGCCGGCATCTCCCGCTGCTGAAGCGGGCGGTGACCCTGTTCCGGGCCGCGGTCGCGGGCCCTTTCGAGATTCCGCTGGACCGCGCGATGGCCCTGAGCAACCTCGGCCACGCCCTGCGGATGCTGCACGAGGAGGGCGCCGGGGGCGGGGAGCTGGACGAGGCGGTCGCGGTGGCCCGGCAGGCCGTCGCCGTCACCGAGCACCCCGAACACCTCATGTTCCGGGCCAACCTGGGAGTCGCACTCCTCCAGCTCCACCACCGCGACAAGGACATGGCGGCCCTGGAGGAGGCCGCCGCCCTCGCCCGCGGCGTCGTCGCGACGGCCCGGCCCGGGGACCCGAACCTGCCGCGCTACCGCAACAACCTCGGCGTCGCCCTGCACACCCTCGCCGAGGCACGCGAGGACCCCGTCCTCGGCGAGGAGGCACTCGCGCTGACCCGCGGAGTCCTGGAGGTGCTGCCCGACGGCCCGGCGCGGATCGCCCAACTGCACATCCTGTCGCTGGCGTTGCGCACCCAGTACGAGCGGGTGCGCGAGCCGGGCCTGCTGGACGAGGCCGTGGCGGCCGGGCGCGCGGCCGTCGCCGGCACGCCCGAGGGGCACTCGGACCGCCCCCAGCGGCAGGACAGGCTCGTCGTCTGCCTGGTCCTGCTGTTCCTGCGGACCGGGGAGCTGACCGTGCTGGAGGAGGCCGTCGGCAACGCGCGGTCCGCCGCCGACACCTCCGAGGCCCCGCACCGGCCCCGCCACCAGGCCGGCCTGACGGAAGCCCTGCGGCTGCTGGCCGAGCACAGCGACGCCCCGCAGGCCGCGCACGAGGCCGTCGCGACCGCCCGTGCCGCGCTCGCCGCCGGGTCCGGCGACGAGGTGACGCGCCGGGACCGGGTGGGCGCCCTCGGCACCGCGCTGTACGCCCTGTACCAGTACACCTCCGACCTCGGCCACCTCACCGAGGCCGTGGCCCGCGCCCGCGAGGCGCTCGCCGCCCTGCCCGTCACCGGCCCGGACCGCTTCCGGGAGCTGAACAACCTCGGGATCGGGCTGCGCACGCTCTACGAGGCCCTCGGCACCGGCGAACTGCTCGACGAGGCGGTCGGCGTGCTCCGCCGGGCGCTGGCCGCGCTGCCCTGCGACCACCCCGCGCGTCCCACCGCCCTCACCAACCTCGCCACCGCCCTCATCCGCAAGCACGAGCGCGTCGACAGCGTCCCGCTCGCGCACGAGGCCGTCGCCGCCGCCCGGGAGGCCGTCGCCACCACCCCGCCCGGCCACCCGGACCGCCCCAGCTGGCAGAACAACCTCGTGCTGGCCCTCAACGACGTCGGCACCCGGCTGGGCCGGTCCGATCTGCTGCGCGAGGCGACCGACGTCTGCCGCGAGGCGCTCACCGCCCTGCCCGAACGGCATCCGCGCCGGTGCGTCCTCCTGAACAACCTCGCCAACAGCAAGGTGGCCCTGTTCGAGCTCACCGGCGACCTCGCCCTGCTGCACGGGTCCGTGACGACCGCGCGCGCCGCCGTCGACGCCACACCCGACGGGCATCCCCACCGGGGCGTCCACCTCAACGGCCTCGGCCGCATCCTCCAGCACCTCACCTGGAACACCGGCGACTCCGCGCCGCTCGCCGAGGCCGTCGCCGCCTGCCGGGCCGCCGTCGCCGCCGCGCCCGAAGGCCCGATGCGCCAGATGTTCCTGGGCAACCTCGGGGCCACCCTCTACCTGGCATTCCTCCGGCAGGGCCGCCGCGAGGACATCACCGAGGCCGTCGGGATCTGCCGGGCGACCGTGGGGGCGCTCGCCCCGGACCATCCGCTGAGGATCGTCCACCTGCACTCGCTCACGGTCGCGCTGCTGGTGCACGCGCTGCTCGGCGAGGGCGGCCCGGACGCCGTGGACGAGGCCGTCGACTGTGCCCGCGAGGCCCTCGCCGGCCGGGCCGCCGACGACCCCGACCGGGTCCGCGGCCTGGCGGACCTCGCCTACGCGCTGCGCGCGCGGTTCCTGGTCCGGGACGATCCCGGCCCGCTCACGGAGGCGGCCGCCGTCACCCGCGAGGCGGTCCGGCTGCTGCCTCCCGGCTCACCGCTGCGCCCCGGGCTGCTCCACGACCACGCGGTCACGCTGCACCTGCTCCAGGAGCACACCGGCGACGCCGCGCTCGTGCCGGAGATCCTCGCCGCGTCGCGCGAGGCGGCGGACGACCCGTCGGCACCGATCACCGTCCGGGTGGCGGCGTACCGCAGGACCGCGGTGCTGCTCGGCCGGGCCCGCGGGTCCGACGGGCCCCACCCCGGCGGGCCCGGCGCGGACGATCCCGTCGCCGAGGCCCTGGCCGCCGCCGAGGCCGCCGTCGCGCTGCTGCCGCGACTCGCGCTGGACGGACTCGACCTCGGCGACCAGGGGCATCAGATCGGCGAGGCCGGTTCGCTCGCCTCGGCCGCGGCGGCGGCCGCCCTCGACGCGGGAATGCCGGGCCGGGCCGTGGAACTGCTGGAGCAGTCGCGGGGCGTGCTGACGGCGGACTCGGGGACCGACGGCGGCACCGAGGGCGACCGGCTGCGCGCGACGGTCCCCGAACTGGCCGAACTCTTCGAGGACGTACGCTCGCGGCGGGAGGCCCTGAACCAGCCCGTCCCCCCGCCCACCGACACCCCGCAGCCCTACGACGTGCGCGCCGCGGCCCGCCGGGAGGCGCAGACCGAGTGGGAGGCCGTACTCACCCGCATCCGCTCGCTGGACGGCTTCGCCGGATTCCTCGCCCCGCCCTCCGCCGCCCGGCTCACCGCCGAGTCCGCGGAGGGCACGGTGGTCTACGTCTCCGCCGCGCCGACCCGCTGCGACGCGCTCGTCCTGACCGGCGACCCGGGCGAACCCGTACGGGTCGTCCCGCTGGACATCACGGAGCGGGACGTGCTCGCCCGCATCCGGACCCTGGGCGGGGCCGTCGACCGCGCCGCCGACGGCTCGGTGGGCCTCGACGACCGGGAGAGCGCCCAGCACGACATCCTCGGCGTACTGGCCTGGCTCTGGGACACCGTCGGCGAGCCGGTCCTGGCCGCGCTCGGCCGCACCGCGGCCCCGGCGCCGGGCGAGCCGTGGCCGCGGGTGTGGTGGTGCCCGGTGGGCCTGATGGCCTATCTGCCGCTGCACGCCGCCGGACACCACGCGGACGTGGCGGCCACGGACACCGGCGCCCCGCCGCCCCGCACCGTCCTGGACCGGGTGGTGTCGTCCTACACGGCGACCGTGCGCGGCCTGGCACGGGCCCGTCGGCACCGCCACCGCGGCGGCGCCGCGCCCGCCGGACGCGCCACGGTCGTCGCCGTGCCGGAGGCCCCCGGCGTCGCCGGACTCCCCGGCGCCCTCACCGAGGCGGAGCTGCTCGCCGGGCTCCTCCCCGGCGCCGCGGTGCTGCCCCGCCCCACCCGCGCCTCCGTGCTCGCCGCGCTGCCGGCCCATCCGGTGGCCCACTTCGCCTGTCACGGCGCACCCCACCGCATCGACCCCTGGCGCGGCCGGCTCATCCTCCACGACCACGACAGCGACCCGCTGACCGTCGCCGACATCGGCGCCCTGCGCCTGGACGGCGGGCTGGCCTACCTGTCCGCCTGCAACACCGCGCTCACCCCGTCCCGGCTCGCCGACGAGGCCCTGCACATCACCGGCGCCTTCCAGCTCGCGGGCTATCCGCATGTCGTGGGCACCCTGTGGCCGGTCTCCGACCGTGCCGCCCATCAGCTCGCCGCCGACTTCTACACCCGTCTCACCGGCTCCGGCTCCGGCCCGCCCGACCCGCTGCGCTCCGCCGACTCCCTGCACCACGCCACCCGCGGCCTGCGCGCCCGCTACCCGCGGACCCCGACCCTGTGGGCGGCGCATACGCACACAGGCGCCTGACACCCCCTCAGAACGCTGTGCCAGACTGCGCCCGGAGCCTGTCGGAACAGCAGCGAGGAGCAGGATGAGCACCAGCGAACCGGCCGTCCGGTCCGACGGCGGCGGACGCCGGTGACGCCCGAGCCACTCGGCCCGTACAACCGCAGGGTCCGCCTGCTCGTCGAGGTCCGGGACGACCAGGACGAACGGGAGCTGACGACAAGCCTGTTGACCGCCCAGGGCTGGGGCGTGCGCCCGGCCCGGGACGCCGACTCGGTCACCACCGCCGACGGACACACGGCGCTGCTCGTGGAGATACCGGTGCACGGCTCGACCTGGACCGCGAGGTCGGCGGCCGTGGAACAGCTGACCGCCCTCGCGGACCGGCGCAAACTCGACCTGTGGGTGCGGGAGAGCAAACTCGTCCCGCGCAGATCCGCCGATCCGCACACCACCTTCCACGTCCACCGCAGGGTGCCGGACGACGCGGGCCCCGTCCTGCGCTGGTTCGCCGAGCACTGGATCGCCGTCGGCGGCTGGGACGTACGGCACACGCTGCATCTACGCGGCCCGTACGCCGAGGAGCGGCGGGAGCAGGCGCTCACCGAACTGGCGGGGCGGAACATCGGCGGCCCGGCGTTCGACCCCGGGGCGCACGACATACGGCGGAGCATGGGCCCCGGCGACTCCGCCGCCGAGCCCGCGGAGCAGGGGCGGAACACCGCGATCGCCGTGGTGCTGTGCGCGATCGCGCTGGCGTGCGTGACGAGCGGCGGCACGGTCGGCGCGTACCTGTCGCCGTGGCGGTTCACGGCCCTGCTGGTACCGGCCGCGATCTCCTGGCCGGTGGGCGCGTGGCTGACCGCGAACGCGCCGCGCCCGTGGCTGGTCCGCCTCGGCTGCGGTCTCGTCCTGACCGGCGCCATGACGTTCCTCGGCTGGATGTGGGGACGGGACGACGACCTGAGGCTGTCCGGGCTGCTGGCGGGCCTGGGCATCACCCTGGGCGTGGGCCTCGCGGGCTTCGGCCTCTGGTACGCGCTCAGCGCCTCCTGGTTCAGCCGCAACGTGCAGTGGTTCCTGCCGGTGCTCGTCGCGCCGCTGCCGTTCGCGATGCCGTGGGTCGGGTCGTTCCTGCACGCCGTCTATCTGGAGGACGTGTTCGGTGTCCCGGCGAACGCGGTGCACGTGGGCTTCTACTGGCGGTACGCGGTGGCGTTCCGGCCGCTGGCCGTCGCACTGCTCTTCCTGCTCGGCCTGATCGCGCTGGCGGGCTGGGCCCGGCACTTCAATGTGCAGGCGCTGATCAGCGGGTTCTTCCGCGTGATGCTGGGCCTCGCGGGGCTGGTCGCCGTCCTGACGGTGGTGCAGCTCGCGCTGGACGACGTGGAGCGGGCCGCCGACCGGGCCATGGACGCGGCCGCGGAGGGCCGCCGCCCCCCGGCCTGGTTCGGGCTGCGCCCGGAGCTCGTCTGCGTGCGACCGCTGAACAAGGAGACCGCCGTGGTCAACGGGCCCGTCCCGACCAGGCACCCGGTGGTCTCGTTCCAGCCGAGCGGGGACACCGTATGGCTCTGGGACCCCGACCCGGCCCGCGGCGAGGAGACCGCACGGCACGCCCTTCGCGTCCGCGCGGAGGACGTGGCGCTGGTGACGACCCGGGGAACGCGCTGCTGAACCTGGGCCCACTAGGCTTTTTCCTGGATACCCCAGGTTTCTCGTCGAGGAGGCGGCCCCATGGCCCGTGCCGGTGTCACCGTGGACCGGCTGGTCGCCGCCGCGGCCGAACTCGCCGACGAGGCGGGCTTCGAGCAGGTCACCCTGTCCGCGCTGGCCCGGCACTTCGGCGTGAAGGACGCGAGCCTGTACGCGCATGTGCGCGGCCTGAACGATCTGCGCACCCGGCTCGCCCTGTACGCGGGCGGCGAGCTGATCGACCGGATCGCCGAGGCGGTCGCGGGCCGCGCGGGCAAGGACGCCCTGGTGGCCTTCGCGAACGCCTACCGGGAGTATGCCCTGGCGCACCCCGGGCGGTACGCGGCGACGCAGATCCGTATCGACCAGGAGCTGATCGCCGGCTCGCCCGCGATGCGCCGTACCGCCGACATCACCTACGGCATGCTCCGGGCGTACGGCCTCGCCGAACCCGATCTCACCGACGCCGTACGCCTGTTGCGCAGCACCTTCCACGGCTTCTGCGCCCTGGAGGCGGCCGGCGGCTTCGGCGCACCGCGCGATGTACGGCGCTCCTGGGACCGGGCGGTCCAGGCCCTGCACGTGGCCCTGGAGAACTGGCCGCGCGAGGGGTGAGTCAGAGGGTCAGCTGGAACTCCAGGGCGGTGTGCGTGGGGCGGTAGCCGAGCCGGTCGTTGACCCCGCGCATGGGGTGGTTGTGCTCCGCCGTGTCGGTGAGCAGTCCGCCGAGCCGGGGGTGGCGCTCACGGGCGTGCAGGATCGAGGCGGCCTTCAGCAGGGCGCCGAGGCCGTGCCCCCGGTGCTCGGGCAGGACGGCCGTGCCGTAGTGCTGGGCGTCGCCCTCCCCGCTCCCGGGGACGACGAGTTCCGTGAAGCCCACGAGGGATCCGTCGGTCTCGTCGACGGCGGCCACGGTGTGCAGCAGGTCGCCGCGGTCGGCGACGGCGGCGGCAGCGGCCCGCACCCGGTCCAGGTCCCAGACGACCCGGCCGTAGTCGACGGTCCCCATCGGCATGTCGTCCATGGCCCGGCGCGAGGCGACGTAGCTCTCGGCGAGCTCGTCGGGCACCACGCCCTCCCAGGACGTGAGCCGGTACCCGGCGGGTGCACCGGCCACGAGCGCGGTCAGCGCCGGCACATCCGCCGACGCCAGCGGCAGCCGGGCGTGGATCAGCGTCAGCGCGGTCTCGAAGCCGCGCGCGCTGAGGAAGCCGGCGCCCGGACTCCCGCTGTCGGCCTGGGCGACGACGCTGCGCCGTCCGTCCTCCCGCGCGGCGTCGACGGCGGCGCCGAGCAGCAGCGTCGCCACGCCCCGGCGGCGTTCGGCGGGGTGGACGCGGACGTCGGCCTCGGCGAGATGCCGCTGCCCGTCCCTGTCGAACAGCCGCAGCGAGGCGGTGCCGAGCGGGCTGCCGTCCTCCCCCGAGGCGAGCCACACGAGCCGCCGTCCGCCGTGGACGGCGGGGTCGGCGAGGGCGGACAGACGGACGGGCGATCCGGTGCGCGTAGAGGTCAAGGAGACTCCGTGGCCGAGGGAGGGCCGCCCATGCGAGGGAGCCCGAAGACGAACGCCACCCTGCACTCCCCGCCGCCGTCGCTCAACCGGGTTTCGCGGTCCGCCTCACCCGGAGAGCGCCTGCACCTCCTCGTACGACAGCACCCGCTCCCCCGCCTCCTCGCCGCCCAGGACGGCGAGCGCGGTCTCCAGGGCGGCGCCGAGGGCCCGCCGGTAGAGCAGGGAGCCGAGGCTGATCCGGTGGACGCCGAGGTCCGTGAGGCGGGGAACGGCGGGCCCGGCGGGGGTGAGGAGAACGTTCAGCGGGACGTCCAGCCCCCGCAGCGCGCCGGAGATGTCGGCCGGGTCGGCGATCCCGGGGACGAACACACCGTCGGCGCCCGCCTGCTGATAGGCGTCGAGCCTCTCCGCCGTGCCGCTGCCGTCCCCCAGCCAGTACGTGTCCGTGCGGGCGTTGACGAACAGCCCCGGCGCGGCCGCCTTCACGGCGGCGATCTTCTCGGCGTGCAGCGCGGCCGGCCCCAGCCCGTCCTCCAGATTCACCCCGACTGCACCGGCGGCCGCCAACTCCACCGCCAGCCGGGCCACTTCCTCCGGGTCGTCACTGAACCCGCCCTCCGCGTCCACCGACAGCAGGAACGGCTCGGGCCCGAGGGCCACGGCCAGCCGCAGCGTCTCCTCCCGCGTGGCCGAGGCCCCGTCGGGCAGCCCGGCCGCCGCCGCGACACCGAGGCTGGTCGTACCGACGGCGGCGAACCCGTGCGCGGCCAGGACCCGCGCGGAGGCGCAGTCCCAGGCGTTGGGCAGCAGCAACGGATCACCGGCGCGGTGCAGGGCGGCGAAGGAGGTCGAGTCGCTCATGGGACGACCGTAGCCGCCAAGGATGCGCGTCGGGCCCGACGGGCGCACGCTGAGGTGATGGACGGCGGAGACGCCGCGGACCGGCGGTGCGGGGCACCGGGGCGGTCATGACCGCGGAGACACCCCCGCCGCCTGCGGAGGAGCCCGTGTTCCGTCGGGGCCCGCAGGAGCCGAGTCATGCGCATCCGGTCCTCGCGGCTGTCGCCGGTGCCGTCATCGGAGTCGGGGCGGTCGGCGTCTCCTGGACCTTCGCGGGCGGCGGCGGGGGCCCCGCGGGCCCGCCGCCCACCCTCGCGTCCTGGACACCCACCGCCTTCACCCTGACCGGGACGTTCGAGCTGGCCGACGGAGCGGTCGGCGACGGCGACGGCGGCTGCCGGGGTGAGGGCGGCTACGACGACATCTTCGAGGGCACCGCCGTCACCGTGTACGACGCGGCGGGAACCGTCGTCGCCACCGGCCACCTCGGCGAGTCGATGCCCGCGGGCGGCACCTGCCGGTTCGACGTGTCCGTCGGTGACGTCCCCACGGGCGAGCGGTTCTACCTGGTGAGGGTCTCGCACCGGGAGACGGTGCTGCTGACGGAGGCGCAGGCAGCGGCCGGAGGCTTCGGCGCCACTCTCGGCTGACCGATGCACGGAACTCGCGTTAGCGTCGGTACATGACCGCCGGCACCACACCCGCCCTGCCCTCCGCCCTCGCCGCGGGGCCGCTCGTGCTCGACGGGGGGATGTCCAACCAGTTGGAAGCCGCCGGGTGCGAGCTGGGGGACGAGCTGTGGTCGGCGCGGGTGCTGATGGAGCGGCCCGAGGCGGTGGTGGGGGCGCATCTCGCCTACTTCGAGGCGGGGGCCGGTGTGGCGATCACGGCCAGCTATCAGGCGACGTACGAGGGGTTCGCACGACGGGGACTGGGGCCGGCGAAGGTCGCGGAACTGCTGACGCTGAGCGTGGAGTCGGCCCGTGAGGCAGCCCGTCTGGCCAGGGCTGGAGGCATCAGACGGCCGCTCTGGGTGGCCGCGTCCGTGGGGCCGTACGGGGCGATGCTCGCCGACGGCTCCGAGTACCGGGGCCGCTACGGCCTGAGCGTGACCGAACTGGAGCGTTTCCACCGGCCCCGTATCGAGACGCTGGCCGCCGCGGGCCCCGACGCGCTCGCCCTGGAGACCGTCCCCGACACCGACGAGGCCAGGGCCCTCCTGCGCGCCGTCCGCTCTCTCGGCGTCCCGGCCTGGCTGTCGTACAGCGTCTCCGGCGACCGCACCCGCGCCGGCCAGCCGCTGGAGGAGGCCTTCGCGCTGGCGGCCGACTGCGACGAGATCTTCGCCGTCGGCGTCAACTGCTGCGCGCCCGAGGACGTGACCCACGCCGTCGCCACGGCCGCCCGGGTCACCGGCAAACCCGTCGTCGTCTACCCCAACAGCGGCGAGTCCTGGGACGCCGGCGCCCGCGCCTGGGACGGCCGGGCCACGTTCGACGCGGCCCGGGTCGAGGCCTGGCGCGAGGCCGGGGCCCGCCTCATCGGCGGGTGCTGCCGGGTGGGGCCCGAAGGGATCGCCACGATCGCACGGGCACTGACCACCTAGCTAGGCGCTGTCGTCGAACTCCCGCCTGCCCCGCGACGCCCTGCACGCTCCCCCACTTCGTGGGAGGTGCCCCCACTCGCCGCACCGGGCACAAGCCCAAGTACGTCCGGTACGAGGGCTTGCACCCGGCACTCCCCCAGAGGGGGACCCCCAGAGCACGCACCTGACGCCGCAGGGCCGCCCTCCGGGCGCCGACGGGAGTTCGACGACAGGCCCTAGCGCCCCGCATCGGGCTCCTCGGGCCCGTCCGGCACCGGTTCGGCCTTCGTGTAGAGGACGTCGCGAGCCTGCTCGGCCGCGCGCGTGATGCTCTCCCCTATGAAGTCGACGAACCGCGCTATGTTCTCCAGCCGCCCTGCGGCCGGGCTGCCGGGGCCGAGGACGGCGACGCCCTGCCGCGCGGTCTCGGCGAGCTGGACGTTGGACCGGGCCGCGGCGATCATCGCCTGGTACCAGAGCTCGTTGTCGACGACATAGCGCTCCCGACGCCCCTCGTCGCGCTGCCGCCGGACGAGATCCTGGCTCTCCAGGAACGCGATCGCCTTGGACACGGACGCCGGGCTGACCCCGAGACGCTGGGCCAGCTCGGACGCGGTGAGGCTGCCTTCGTCGGTGATGTAGAGGGAGGTCAGCACCCTCGCCATCATCTTGGGCAGCCCCTGCGCCATCAGAAGGGTCGTGAACGTCTCCTCGTACGCCCGCACCTCCTCCGGGTCCCGCCCGTACGCCGCATCCGGCGCCCGCCGGTCCCGGGGCGCGGCCTGCCTGCGGCGATGGGCACGCTGCTCGGTGGCGCGGTGGGCGAGATCGGCCCGGTAACCGGTGGGACCGCCGTTGCGCATCACCTCGCGCGTGATCGTCGAGGTCGGCCGCTCCAGCCCCCTGGCGATCTCCGCGTAGGCGAGCCCGTCGGCCAGCCCCGACGCGATCTGCTGACGCTCCTGCTGAGTGAGCCTGCCTCCCGGCATCACACCCTCCTTCATGTTCCGTGATCGCCCCATCATAGCGTTCACCTCACACCATTGCAACGACCGACTCTCCCAACGTTGCATTAAACCCAACTCCATTGCAACAAAATTTACTACCGACCTGCAATTACTCGCCTCATACGCAACAAGCATGTTGCCGATTCCACGAACGCAACGTAGCGTTTCTGTCATCGGAAACGACGAGCGGCAAAGAGCCGAACGGCTCGCGCCACGCCCGAAGGAACCCAAGGAGCCCACCATGCAGACGTTCGCCACTCCCGCCCCCGTCTCCGTCGTCCTGGACGTCCCCGCGGGCCGCATCCAGCTGATCGCCGCCGACCGCACGGA
>NZ_JBVJGZ010000015.1:0-207533 GCF_055587025.1 Streptomyces sp. NPDC048600
CACGAGCGCTGGGCGCGCAACATCATCTGCGCCATGGGGCGGCTGGACGGCCAGGTCGTCGGCATCGTCGCCAACCAGCCGCAGAGCCTCGCCGGTGTGCTGGACATCGAGGCCTCCGAGAAGGCGGCCCGTTTCGTGCAGATGTGCGACGCCTTCAACATCCCGATCATCACCCTGTTGGACGTACCCGGCTTCCTACCTGGTGTAGACCAGGAGCACGGTGGAATCATCCGGCACGGCGCCAAGCTCCTCTACGCCTACTGCAACGCCACCGTGCCGCGGATCTCACTGATCCTCAGGAAGGCGTACGGAGGTGCCTACATCGTCATGGACAGCCAGTCCATCGGTGCGGACCTCACCTACGCCTGGCCCACCAACGAGATCGCGGTGATGGGCGCGGAGGGTGCCGCCAACGTCATCTTCCGTCGTCAGATCGCCGACGCCGAGGACCCCGAGGCCATGCGGGCCCGCATGGTCAAGGAGTACAAGGCGGAGCTGATGCACCCGTACTACGCCGCCGAGCGCGGCCTGGTCGACGACGTCATCGACCCCGCCGAGACCCGCGAGGTACTGATCAAGTCCCTGGCGATGCTCCAGAGCAAGCACGCCGACCTGCCGTCGCGCAAGCACGGCAACCCCCCGCAGTAACCCAGCGGATCATCCGCGGTACCCCCGCGGAAACCTCTCTCACGGAGACTGTGACCTATGAACTCCCCTGACATCCGCGTCGAGAAGGGCCACGCCGAGCCCGAGGAAGTCGCCGCACTCACGGCCATCCTCCTGGCCCGCGCGGCCGCCCAGCCTGCCGGCGACCAGGCTCACCCGGGCCGCCCCCGGGCCGGCTGGCGCCGCCTGGAGCGCGAATCCGGCTTCCGCGCCCCCCACAGCTGGCGCTGAGCCCCCCCCGCACAGAACAGCAGGGCCCCTCTCCGCACGGAGAGGGGCCCTGCTGCACAACCGCCCTGAAAGGGAAACGCCCCAAGGGGCGCGGGGCTGTATCGATATGCGGCTCCGCCGCGCGGGCGCGACAAGCCACGACGGACCCGCACCCGAAACAGACGCGAACGGCCACCGACCCGCCGAGGACGGTCGAGAACCGTCGAGGGCAGGTCGGTGGCCGCACCGTATGTCTGCTGACGCAGTCGAGGGCAAGCCGCGGCGGAGCCTACCGCAGGCGTGCCATGAGGGCGTGTTCGACCAGCGTGATCAGCGCGGACTTGGCGTCTGCGCGGTGCCGGGCGTCGGTGGTGATGATGGGGGTGTCCGGGCCGATCTGGAGGGCTTCGCGGACTTCTTCGGGGTTGTAGGGCTGGTGTCCGTCGAAGCCGTTGAGGGCGACGACGAAGGGCAGTCCGCTGTTCTCGAAGTAGTCGACGGCGGGGAAGCAGTCGGCGAGGCGTCGGGTGTCGACGAGGACGACGGCGCCGATGGCGCCGCGTACGAGGTCGTCCCACATGAACCAGAAGCGGTCCTGTCCGGGGGTACCGAAGAGGTACAGGATCAGGTCCTGGTCCAGGGTGATGCGGCCGAAGTCCATGGCGACCGTGGTGGTCGTCTTGTCCCCGGTGTGGGTGAGGTCGTCGATGCCCGCGGACGCGGACGTCATGACGGCCTCGGTGCGCAGCGGGTTGATCTCCGAGACGGCGCCGACGAACGTGGTCTTGCCCACGCCGAAGCCGCCCGCCACCACGATCTTCGCGGAGGTGGTGGAGCGGGAAGGACCGCCGCTAGAGCTTGCGAAGTCCACTGAGCACCCTTTCGAGCAGTGTCACGTCTGGCTGGCCACCGGCGTTCTCGGCGCCGCCGGGCTGATGAATGGCGACCAGGCCCGCCTCCGCCAAGTCGGCGACAAGGATCCTGGCGACGCCGAGGGGGATCGTCAGCAGGGCCGAGATTTCGGCCACGGACTTGATCTCCCGGCAGAGGTTGCAGATCCGCTGATGCTCGGGCAACTGGCCCTGCATCTGGTGCGGCTGCGCGGTGGTGTGCACCAGCGCCTCGATGGCGAGCTGGTACCGGGGCCTGGTGCGGCCGCCCGTCATGGCGTACGGACGCACCAGGGGGTTGTTCGACGCCCCGGCGGGCGCCGGCTCGGGGGCACGTCGTGGCTGCGCCGGCTGGATGCGCGGGGCCTGGGGCTGGTCGTACGGCGAAGGACCGGGGCCCTGCGGAGCGTACGGCTGCCGGTGGCCCGGCGCGGAGGGGAAGTTGTACCGGTTCTGGGAACCGTCGTTCTGACCCTGGGCCGGGTCGTACGACCAGTTACCCGATGAACCGCTTGGGGGTGTTGCCACTTTCTCCTCCTCCGACTGCGCCGGGCACCCATCCATGTGGAGCCGCGTCCCGAAACCTTACGGTCTCGGGAGGCGAAAACGCACCGTCCGTCTGTTAGTTGAGAAGGCTTCCCTGGAGTTCCGCACGCAGATCCGGTGTGAGAACCGTGCCCGCGCGATCCACCAGGAGCGCCATCTCGTACCCAATGAGACCGATGTCCGCCTCCGGGTGTGCGAGAACCGCGAGCGACGAACCGTCGGAGATGGACATGATGAACAGGAATCCCCGCTCCATCTCCACAACCGTCTGGTTCACGCTGCCGCCCTCGAAGATGCGCGAGGCACCGGCGGTCAGCGAGGTCAGACCGGAGGCGACGGCCGCGAGCTGATCGGCCCGGTCGCGGGGAAACCCTTCGGACATCGCCAGAAGGAGTCCGTCGGCGGAGACCACCACGGTGTGGGACACCCCGGGGGTGTTGTCCACGAAGTTGGTGATCAACCAGTTCAGGTTCTGCGCCGCCTGGCTCATCGGGCTCACACTAACGCTCCTGGTTGTAGGTGCTGTCAGGACCGAAGCCCTGGCCGTTCGTTTCACTGCCTGCGCTGCGTCCCCGCTGGACGCCCCGGCGCAGGTTGCTCAACCTGCCCCGTACGTCCTCGGGGGCGCGGGAGACCTGTGGGCCGCCCTGCGGGGTCGATTCCGCGGTGCCTTCGACCAGGTTGGCCTTGGGCACCCGCTTCGGCAGACCGGAAGCGGTGACCCCGCCCGCCTTGGGCTTCCTGAGCTGCGAGGCCTGCTGCCAGCGCTCGTCGTTCGCCGAGCGCCAGCCGTTGTCGGGCTCCGGCGTGGACGCCGGTGCCTCACGGCCGGCGGGCCGTGCGCCGTTCGCGCCACCGGAGGCGGCACCGCGACGCGGAAGCCCGGCATCGGTCCCACCGGGGGTGGCACCGCGGCGCGGAAGACCGGAGTCGGTCCCGCCCGGGGTGGAGCCCCGGCGCGGAAGACCGGAGTCGGTCATCGTGCGCCCGGCGGAGGAAGCCGCATCCGGACGGTCGAAACCTACACGGTCACGCTCACCCGCGTCAGCGGCCTGCGGGGATTCCGCTTGTGGAGCGTACTGGTCCGGGTAGCCGTTCTGGTAACCGCTCTGCTGCTGCCAGTCTGCCTGGTAGGACGGCTCCTCGTAACCGGAGAAGCCGTCCGGGGAGCCGGCGGGCACGGTCGCGGGCTCCGCCTGAGCGGCTTCCGCATAACCGGGCTCGGGGTAGCCGCCGGGGGACGAGAAACCGTCGTCCTGCGACAGGCCGCCATTGGGCGCGTAGTACTGCTCGTCGTACGCACCCTGCTGGGGGTCGTCGTACGCCGTCTGCTGGGCGTACGCCTCCGACTCCTCACGGTAGCCGCCCTGGCCGTGGGCGTAGGGCTGGCCGGTGAACTCGTCGTATCCGTCGGCGCCGTCCTCGCCGGGCTGCCCGTGGGTACGGGCCTCCAGTTCGGCGCGACGCTCCTCACGCATCAGCGAACGGCCGACCGGGTCCAGGTCACGGATGTCGTCCGGGACCTCGTAGCGGCTGTCGTCGAAGCCGAGCTCGGCGGCGGTGCGCATGGGCTGCTGCTGCTGGCTGAAGCTCTCACCGCGGAACTGCTGCTCCGGGATGATCTGCGAGACGGTGAACTGGTCGCCCGCCATCGCGGACTCGCCACCGCCACCGTGCGTGATCGCGTCCGGCAGCATGACCAGCGAGGTGGTGCCGGCCTGCTCGCCCGAGGGGCGCAGCTGGACGCGGATACCGTGCCGGTCGGACAGCCGGCCGACCACGAACAGACCCATGCGCTGGGAGATCGCGGCGTCCACGGTCGGCGGGTTGGCCAGCTTGTGGTTGATGTCCGCGAAGTCCTCGGCGGTGAGGCCGATGCCCTTGTCGTGGATCTCGATCATGACGCGGCCGTCGGGGAGACGGGTCGCGGTGACGCGGACCTTGGTCTGCGGCGAGGAGAACGTGGTGGCGTTCTCCAGCAGCTCGGCCAGCAGGTGCACGAGGTCGGTGACCGCGCGGCCGTGGATCTCGGCCTCCGGGACGCCGGACAGCTCGATGCGCTCGTACTGCTCCACCTCGGAGGAGGCGGCGCGCAGCACGTCCACCAGCGGGACCGGCTGGTCCCAGCGGCGGCCGGGCTCCTCACCGGCGAGGACCAGGAGGTTCTCGCCGTTGCGGCGCATACGGGTGGCCAGGTGGTCCAGGCGGAAGAGGTTCTCCAGCTGGTCCGGGTCGGCCTCGTTGTTCTCCAGGTCGGTGATCAGGGTCAGCTGGCCCTCGATCAGCGACTGGTTGCGGCGCGACAGGTTGGTGAAGATCGCGTTGATGTTGCCCCGCAGCAGGGCCTGCTCGGCGGCGAGCCGGACGGCCTCACGGTGGACCTGGTCGAAGGCACGGGCGACCTCGCCGATCTCGTCCGTGGACGTGATCGGGATCGGTGCGACCCGGGTGTCGACCCGGCCGGGGTCGGTGCGCGAGAGCTGGTCGACCAGCATCGGCAGACGCTGCTCGGCGATGCCGAAGGCGGCGTTGCGCAGCTGGCGCATCGAGCGGGACATCTGGCGGGCGACCATGCCGGCCAGGATGAACGCGGCGAGCAGCGCGACCACGGTGATGCCACCGGTGATGAACGCGTCCTGCTTGGCGTCGTCGGCGATCACCTGGGCGGCGTCCACCGCCTTGTCCACGAGCTCGGTCTCGACCGTGTTGTAGCCCTGGTACTTCGCCGTGGCGGCGCCCATCCAGGACTTGACGGTCACGCCCTTCTCGGCGAGCTGCTCAGGGGTGAACAGACCCGAGGCGATGCCCTCGACCATGCGGTCGGAGGCGGGCATGGCGGAGTAGGCGCCGCCCTGCGTGGAGGAGTTCTGGCCGGCGTCGACCGCCGTGCCCTTGTCGCCCACGGCCTTGCGCTGCCCGGCCATGACCTCGTCGAGGCGCTCGACGTCGGACTCCGTGGCACCGGAGACGAACTCGTTGACCGCGATGCCCTCGAGGTAGCGGTAGGAGACCAGGGAGACCCGCTGCTGCTGGGCCACGCTGTCCTTCTCGCCCGGTCGCACCAGCAGGTGCGTACCGATCGCGCGCTGGAGGGAGGCTGCCGCCTTGGCCAGCGAGACGGCGTACACGGTACGGCCGTAGCTGGTCACGTTGCCGGAGCCCAGGCTCAGCTCGTTGGCGAACTCCATCAGACCGTGCTGGACGGCGACGTAGCCCTCCTCGGTCTTCACCGGGTCCATGGCCGTGGTGTAGGCGGCCTTGCGCAGCGCGTCGAGCTTGCTCTCGTTGGAGCGGAACAGCTCCATACGGCGCTGGAGGGACGCCGAGTCCGGCATGTCCTGCGCGGCCTCGTCGAACGTGCCCTTGGCCGCGTCGGTGGCCGCTCGCAGCTGCTCGACCTCGTCCGTGGTGCCCTGGCCGCCCAGCAGGTCGGGGGCGCTCAGGTCACGCTCGTCGAGCAGGGCCTGGCTGTACTCGTCGGCGGCGCGCACCAGGAGGGCGATCTTCTCGGCGTCCTCGGCGGACTGCCAGGTGTCGATCGAGCTCTTCACCTGGAAGCCGCCCATGACGAGGCCGACCAGCACGGGTATGAGCAGGATCGCGTTCAGCCGGGTCGGCACCCGCCAGTTCCGCGGGGAAAGCCGTCCGCCACCGCTCTCGGCGGGGGCCGCGACGGGCTCCGAACCGGGCACGGGGACGGGCGCCACTCCGCGCGGGGGCGGGGTGAAGTTGCCCCGGGCGGGCGGCTCGGGACCGTTCTTGCTTCGCCTCACTCGACCAACAACCTTCCGGCGGTCGGCACCAACCTTGTGCCGCAGTGTCTCAGAGCCCTGATCTCCGTCGTCTGTGAAGTACGACTTTGACTATTGGGCAGTTCAGGCATTCCAGCACGTCAACCAGTGCTGGGCCAAACATGGGAACAGGGTGGATCCCGATCTTGTAAGCCCTAGATAAAACGGTCAAAAAGAGCGAGCCCCGCCAAAAGGCGGGGCTTTCGTGCGCACAGCGAGACGGCCCGACCGCGACGCGTGTCGGTACCACCCGATTCCTCTGCCGAAACGTTATGAACACCGGAGCCGGCCGTGTCAAAGGCCACAGCCGGCTCCGGAACGTCTACGGCAACTGCCGTACGGCACTTCAGAATTGATCTACCTCAGGCGTGCCATGAGGGCGTGTTCGACCAGCGTGATCAGCGCGGACTTGGCGTCTGCGCGGTGCCGGGCGTCGGTGGTGATGATGGGGGTGTCCGGGCCGATCTGGAGGGCTTCGCGGACTTCTTCGGGGTTGTAGGGCTGGTGTCCGTCGAAGCCGTTGAGGGCGACGACGAAGGGCAGTCCGCTGTTCTCGAAGTAGTCGACGGCGGGGAAGCAGTCGGCGAGGCGTCGGGTGTCGACGAGGACGACGGCGCCGATGGCGCCGCGTACGAGGTCGTCCCACATGAACCAGAAGCGGTCCTGTCCGGGGGTACCGAAGAGGTACAGGATCAGGTCCTGGTCCAGGGTGATGCGGCCGAAGTCCATGGCGACCGTGGTGGTCGTCTTGTCCCCGGTGTGGGTGAGGTCGTCGATGCCCGCGGACGCGGACGTCATGACGGCCTCGGTGCGCAGCGGGTTGATCTCCGAGACGGCGCCGACGAACGTGGTCTTGCCCACGCCGAAGCCGCCCGCCACCACGATCTTCGCGGAGGTGGTGGACCGTCCGGTGGAGACCGGCCCGGCGCTAGAGCTTGCGAAGTCCACTGAGCACCCTTTCGAGCAGTGTCACGTCAGGCGCGCCGGTGGCTTCGTCGCCGCCCGGCTGGTGAATGGCCACGAGGCCGGCCTCGGCGAGGTCGGCCACGAGGATCCGCGCCACGCCGAGCGGCATGGACAGCAGGGCGGAGACCTCCGCGACCGACTTCACCTCACGGCACAGATGGCAGATGCGCTGGTGCTCCGGCAGGAGCCCCATGAGCGCAGCCGGGTCGGCCGTGGTGCTGATCAGCGCCTCGATGGCGAGCTGGTAGCGCGGCCGGGTCCGGCCGCCGGTCATGGCGTACGGCCGGACCAGCGGCTGGTCGCCCTCGTCCCCGTACGGATCATCTGCGTACGGATCATGAGAGGCGGTGGGCGGGGTCATGAATCCTCCGGGCGGGACAACAAGTCTCGGTCGGTCGTGCCGTCTGAGCAGGGCCGGTGGGGGGATTGTGTCGGCCGAACGGTGATTTGGTGAGGCGGGTGGATCCGGGGTGGGTCAGTGGAGCAGACTTCCCTGGAGTTCGGCGCGCAGATCGGGCGTGAGCACCGCACCCGCGCGATCGACGAGGAGCGCCATCTCGTAGCCGACCAGGCCGATGTCGCACTCGGGGTGCGCGAGCACGGCGAGCGACGAGCCGTCCGAGACGGACATGAGGAAGAGGAACCCTCGTTCCATCTCGACCACGGTCTGTGCCACGCTGCCGCCCTCGAAGATCCGGGAGGCCCCGGCCGTCAGCGAGGTGAGGCCGGACGCGACGGCGGCCAACTGGTCGGCGCGATCGCGGGGGAACCCCTCCGACATGGCCAGGAGGAGGCCGTCGGCGGACACCACGACCGTGTGGGACACACCAGGGGTGTTGTCCACGAAGTTGGTGATCAACCAGTTGAGGTTCTGTGCCGCCTGGCTCATCTGGCTCAACTAACGCTCCTGCTGGTGAGTGGGGCTGGGGAAGCTGCCGGTCTGGCCGTTGCCGGCCTGACGGCCCTGGGCGATGCCCCGACGGAGATTGGTCAGCCGTCCGCGCACGTCGTCAGGCGCACGCGAGATCTGCGGACCGGTGTGGTGCTCCTGCTGCTGAGCCGTACCCGGGACGAGGTTCGCCCGGGGCACCCGGCGCGGAAGGCCGGACGTGGTGATGCCGCCCGCGGCCGGCTGCCGGACGCGCTCGGCCTGCCGGACGAGGTCGTCGTTCGGCGAGCTGCGCCAGCTTTCGGCGGCGGGACGCTGAGGTGCCGGAGCTGCCTGCGGCTGCTGCGGCGGCGCGGCCGGAGCCGGACCCGCCTCCGCCTGGCGCTCCTGACGGAACCAGTTGGTCTCCAGCGTGTCGTACAGCGGCGTACGGCCGTCGCCCGCGGACGGGGCCGGCGGCAGCGCCTCCGGCTCCTGGCGGGCGGGCCGCTGCTGCGGGCGCGGCGGCGTGGCCGGGCGGCCGTAGTCGGCGCTGCCCTGCTGCTGCGGCCGCTCGAACTGACCCGTGGAGCCGTTGTCGTAGCCCTGGGCGGCCGGGAACTGGCCGGTGGAGCCGTTCTGGTAGCCCTGCGGGGCGGCGAACTGGCCCGTGCTGCTGTTGTTGTAGCCCTGCTGCTGGCCGTAGTCCTGGCGGGCGAACTGGCCGGTGTCCTGCGGGCGGCCGTAGTCGGCGGGAGCCGGGGGCAGGCCCTGGCGCTCGTCGGCCCGCGGGATCGCCGGCAACTGAGCGGTGGCGTCGACGCGGGGCAGCCGGCCCGTCGCGGCGGCATCGGGCTCCTCGTGGCCGCGCGGGGCGTCCATCGAGGCGCGCGAGACCTGCTGCGCGGACTCGTCGGTCCAGCCGGAGCGCTGCGGCTGCTGCGGACCGCCGGGCAGCTCGGCCCGGGCTCCGTCGCGCGGCGGCAGCTGGGCCCGGCGGCCACGGGGACCGCCGCCCTGCTCGGCGCCCGCGTTGCCGCGCTGCGGGGGAACCGGGCCGCGGTTGGCGCCGAAGGCGTCCTGGCCCTGGCCCGCGCCGGTGGACTGGTGGTTCTGCGGAGCGGCGGGCGCCTGGCCGAAGCCGGCCCCCGCTCCGGCCGGGGCGGGACGGCCCTGACGGCCGCCCTGCGACTGCTGCTGTCCGCCGGGACCCTGCGGGCCGGCGGACGTCTGCGGGGAGCGGGCGCCACCGGGAGCACCGGCGCCGCCCATGGGGCCGGACTGCGCACCCGGGCGGGCACCGTCACGGCCGGGCAGCGCGGCGCGCGGACCCTGGCCGCCGAGCAGACCGCCCGCGGCCGGGGCACCGGAACCGACGGCACCGCCGTTCTGGCGCCGGGCCGCGGCCGCACCGGCGGCGGCCTGAGCCGCGGCCGGACCGCCGACGGCACCCTGGCCGGGCTTCGGCTGAGGCTTCTTGCCGCCCTGGGCGACATCGACGGGCAGCATGACCAGCGCGGTCGTGCCACCGGAGTCGGACGGGCGCAGCTGGATGCGGATGCCGTGACGCTGCGACAGACGACCGACCACGAACAGACCCATGCGGCGGGAGACGGAGACGTCCACCGTCGGGGGAGAGGCCAGCCGCTCGTTGATCGCCGCGAGGTCCTCCGGGGAGAGACCGATACCGGTGTCGTGGATCTCGATCAGCACCCGGCCGTCGGGCAGGGCGTGACCGGTGACCTTGACCTTGGTCTGCGGGGAGGAGAACGAGGTCGCGTTCTCCAGCAGCTCGGCGAGCAGGTGCACGAGGTCGTTGACGACGCGGCCGGCGACCTGCGTGGTCGGCACCGAGGCGAGTTCGATGCGCTCGTACTGCTCCACCTCGGACGCGGCGGCGCGGAGGACGTCGACCAGCGGGACCGGGCGGGTCCAGCGTCGGCCGGGCTCCTCACCCGCGAGGACGAGGAGGTTCTCACCGTTACGGCGCATACGCGTGGCGAGGTGGTCCAGCTTGAACAGCGAGGCCAGCTGGTCCGGGTCCGCCTCGCGGGACTCCAGCTCGGAGATCAGCGACAGCTGGCGCTGGATAAGACCCTGGGAGCGGCGCGAGAGGTTGGTGAACATCGCGTTGACGTTGCCTCGCAGAAGGGCCTGCTCGGCGGCGAGGCGGACCGCCTCGCGGTGCACGTCGTCGAAGGCCGCGGCCACCTGGCCGATCTCGTCCCGGGAGTGCACACCGACCGACTCCACGGACGTGTCGACGTCCTGCGGGTCGGACTCGGACAGCTGCTTGACCAGCTCGGGCAGCCGGTCCTGGGCGACCTTGGTGGCGGTCTCCTGGAGGCGGCGCAGCGAGCGGATCATGGAGCGGGCGACGACGAACGCGCCGACGAGGGACACACCGAGCACGAGCAGGATGAGCGCACCGGAGATGATCGCCTCGCGCTCGGACTCGCTGCGCAGCTCACGGGCCTTCTGCTCCATGTCGTCGAGCAGCGTGGTCTCGATCTTGCGCATCTGCTGGATCTTGGTGGACGCGTCGTCCACCCAGTCCAGGTAGGAGCGGCGCTCCAGACCGGCGAGACCGTCGGACTGGTCGAAGGCACGGCCGGCGTAGATGTCGGCGTCCTTGATGGTCGCGTTGCCCTCTTCGATCGGCTTCAGCAGCTCGGCGGCGCTCTCGTCGCCGTAGATGCTGCGGAAGCTCGCGAGTTCGGACTCCTCGCTCTCCAGCGCCGACTGGGCGTAGAGGCGGTCGTTCTCGGAGAGGTCACCGCTGGTCTTGGTGTTGGCGGGGAGAGCGGCGGCCAGCACGGCCCGCTGGATCGACGCGTACTCCTTGGCGGAGGAGAAGGCCGCCAGGGCACGCGTCCGCTTGATCATCTCCGAGTTGCTGGTGGCCTCCGCCATGTCCTGGGAGAGGTCGAGCAGGTGGGTGATCAGGCGGTGGTAGGCCTCCACCGTCTGGGTGGAGTTGTCCTCGGTCTCGTACGCCTTGGCGCGGGTCTTGGCGACGTTGCCCAGCTCGCCGACGAGGCCGACGAGGGTGTCGCGCACGCCCTGGAGGTTGCCGTCCTTGGCGGCGGCGTCGATCTTCTCCGAGGCGTCGACGAAGTTGGTCATGGCCCGGTCCGTCTTGGTCCGGAAGCCCTTGATCGACAGGTCGTTGGCCGTGGAGTTGTGCGCCAGCGGGCCGGCCGACCGGTCGCGCTCCTCCTGGAGCGCGGCAGCCAGCTCGGTGGCCTGCTTGGTCATCTCCGTCAGCAGCCGCATGTTGTCGAGCTGCTGCATGTCTTCCATCGACTGGTTGATGCGCAGCGCGCCCAGCGTGGTCGCGGCGACCACGGGGAGTGCCAGCAGCGACACCAGTCGGGTGGAGATGCGCCAGTTGCGCATCGCTATTCGGGGGCCGGGACCGGTCGGGCCGGTCGGCGCCTTCGCGGTCGGAGCGGGCGCGGCCGTGGCCGCCGATGCGCCTGAACGCCCGCCGCGGTCGGCCGCGTCGGGCTGGGGCGAGCCCTGGTTCTGGGCGTGCTGGGGCGAGGAGCTGACGGCCTTGGGGCCCGTCCCGCCATGCGGCTCCGGCTCCGCCGAAGCGCTGCCATCCCTCTTGAAACGTCCCTGCACTAGCGTCGCAACCTCTGGACCAGGCGTTCTTCCGGGTGAACGGAAAAACGGTGTCGGCATCGTTGGGGTCGCCCTGAAATACGTCCCCGGATGGTCGTGAAAGACCGGCGCTGGCTTCCCCCTTCTGGCCGCCACTCGGCGCTTGTATGCGCCCTTGCGCGCCGGCTCGATCCCGCGGCGGTCCGTGGAATTCCAGCACAGTGCAGGATCTCCAACAAGGCCCGTTGGTCAGGCTGTGACCTCCGTGACACTATGTGAGTGACGTGTCACATGCCGTACGCCTACAGCGCCCAGATAACGGACATACCTGCACTATCTGTCGAGGTGGGCCCCGTGTCCCAGTCGCCATGATCAGGAGCGGAATGGCGGGTTCAGGGGGGATATGTCCGATTAGTCGGCATCAAACTCGGGCCTGAATTGACCGGTTTGAGTCTCGATTCGTGAGCAAACTCACACCGTGATCACGAGGTCTTCCCGCGTTGCGCAGGGAATCGGATGTTTAGCCTGGCGCTTTACAAGAGGCAACCATCTGACAAGCGACCCCCGTGGAGACGAGACCATGTTCCGCAACACCGCCAACCCGCGGCGCACGACGCTGGCCCACCTGAAGGACACCGGCGAACTGTTCACCCCGGAGCTGCCGGAGCACTCGGTCGATCTTCCCACCGCGACCGCCAACCCCCGGCGCACGGTCCTCATGGACCTGCCGGTCGCCGTCGGCGCCACCGCAGAGTAGTACGCACGCGGCCCACAGATCGTTCGAGGGCGCCGCGGACCCGCCCGGTCCGCGGCGCCCTCGTGTATGACGCGGCGCCCTCGTGTATTACGCACGGCCGTCGCCGCCTGCCGCGTTAGCCTGGAGCGTCAGATCCAGCTCGAGTCATAGGGGCCAAGCAACCCGTGCGCATCGCCAGGTTCTCCATCGACGGGAACGTCGCCTTCGGCGCGGTCGAGGGCGAGAAGCAGGACGAGCTCGTCCTCGACATCATCAAGGGCATCCCGTTCGCGGACTTCGAGCTCTCCGGCACGAAGGTGCCGCTGAGCAAGGTCCGGCTGCTGCCGCCGGTGCTCCCCAACAAGGTCGTGGCCTTCGGCCGCAACTACGCGGAGCACGCGCGTGAACTGGGCAACGAGGTGCCGGACGCCCCGTTCGCCTTCTTCAAGCCCGCCACCTCCGTGATCGGCCCCGGTGACGCCATCCAGTACCCGTCCTTCTCCGAGGACCTCCAGCACGAGGCCGAGCTCGCCGTCGTCATCGGCCGCATGTGCCGCGAGGTCCCGCGCGAGCGCGTCAAGGACGTGATCTTCGGCTACACCTGCGCCAACGACGTCACCGCCCGTGACGTGCAGAAGCGCGAGAAGCAGTGGGCGCGGGCCAAGGGCTTCGACACCGCCTGCCCGCTCGGCCCCTGGGTGGAGACCGACCTCGACCCGGCCGACCTCACCATCCAGCTCACGGTCGACGGCCAGCAGCGCCAGCTCGGCCGCACCAGCGAGATGATCCACTCGGTCGAGGACCTGATCGTCAACATCACCGAGGCCATGACGCTGCTGCCCGGCGACGTCATCCTCACGGGCACCCCTGCAGGGGTCGGCCCCCTGGCTGTCGGCGACGAGGTCGCCGTCACCATCGAAGGCATCGGCACTCTCACCAACAAGGTTGTCAAGCGTGGCTAGCGCATCCGGCTCCCCCGTACGCGTCCGTTTCTGCCCCTCGCCCACCGGTAACCCCCATGTGGGCCTGGTCCGCACCGCCCTGTTCAACTGGGCGTTCGCGCGCCACCACCAGGGCACTCTGGTCTTCCGCATCGAGGACACCGACGCGGCCCGTGACTCCGAGGAGTCCTACAACCAGCTGCTCGACGCGATGCGCTGGCTGGGCTTCGACTGGGACGAGGGCCCCGAGGTCGGCGGCCCGCACGCGCCCTACCGCCAGTCGCAGCGCATGGACATCTACCAGGACGTCGCCCAGAAGCTCCTGGACGCCGGCCACGCCTACCGCTGCTACTGCTCCCAGGCCGAGCTGGACGAGCGCCGCGAGGCCGCCCGCGCCGCCGGCAAGCCCTCCGGCTACGACGGCCACTGCCGCGAGCTGAGCGCCGAGCAGGTCGCGCGGTACGAGGCCGAGGGCCGCGCGCCGATCGTCCGCTTCCGGATGCCCGACGAGATCATCACCTTCGACGACCTGGTCCGCGGCGAGCTCACCTTCACCCCGGAGAACGTCCCGGACTACGGCATCGTCCGCGCGAACGGCGCCCCGCTGTACACGCTGGTCAACCCGGTCGACGACGCCCTGATGGAGATCACCCACGTCCTGCGCGGCGAGGACCTGCTCTCCTCCACCCCGCGCCAGATCGCCCTGTACAAGGCGCTGACCGAGCTGGGCGTCGCCAAGACCGTCCCGGCCTTCGGCCACCTGCCGTACGTGATGGGCGAGGGCAACAAGAAGCTCTCCAAGCGCGACCCGCAGGCCTCGCTGAACCTCTACCGCGAGCAGGGCTTCCTGCCCGAGGGCCTGCTCAACTACCTCTCCCTGCTCGGCTGGTCGCTCTCGGCCGACCAGGACATCTTCTCGATCGAGGAGATGGTCGCGGCCTTCGACATCAAGGACGTGAACCCCAACCCGGCCCGCTTCGACCTCAAGAAGTGCGAGTCGATCAACGGCGACCACATCCGCATGCTCGATGTGAAGGACTTCACCGAGCGCTGCGCGCCCTGGCTGACGGCCCCCTCCGCCCCCTGGGCCCCGGAGGACTTCGACGAGTCCAAGTGGCAGGCGATCGCCCCGCACGCGCAGACCCGTCTGAAGGTCCTGTCGGAGATCACCGACAACGTCGACTTCCTGTTCCTCGCCGAGCCGGTCTTCGACGAGGCGAGCTGGACGAAGGCGATGAAGGAGGGCAGCGACGCCCTGCTGCGCACGGCCCGCGAGAAGCTGGAGTCCGCCGACTGGACCTCGGCGGAGTCCCTCAAGGAGGCCGTCCTGGCCGCCGGCGAGGCCCACGGCCTCAAGCTCGGCAAGGCCCAGGCCCCGGTCCGCGTCGCCGTGACCGGCCGCACCGTCGGCCTGCCGCTCTTCGAGTCCCTCGAGGTGCTGGGCAAGGAGACGACGCTGGCCCGCGTCGACGCGGCGCTGGCGAAGCTGGCCGCGTAGTCGGACGCTGCGAAGGGGCGGTACCGGGATCCCGGTACCGCCCCTTCGTGCACACCGGATCGCCGGGCACCGGCCCCCGGGGCCAGGCAGCCGCTCGGGCCGTGGATCTCCGGCCGGGCCGCTTCGCCGTATCCGCCCCGGGAACGGGCCCGTGGCGTTACGGTCGGAGCATGAGCATCCGTGCCGTGGTCTGGGACGTGGACGACACGCTGTTCGACTACTCGACCGCGGACCGTGAGGGCATGCGGGCGCATCTGGCCGCCGAGGGGCTGCTGGAGGACTTCGGGGGAGCGCGGGCGGCGCTGGTGCGCTGGCGCGAGGTCACCGACGCCCAGTGGGCACGCTTCTCGGCGGGCGGGACGACCTTCCAGGGGCAGCGCCGGGACCGGGTGCGGGTCTTCCTCGGCCGGGAGATGACGGACGCCGAGGCGGACGACTGGTTCGAGCGTTATGTGGCTCACTACGAGACGGCCTGGGCACTGTTCCCGGACGTGGTGCCGGCCCTCGACGTCCTGGCCGGCCGCTACCGGCACGGGGTGCTCTCCAACTCCAGCCTGACCGTGCAGGACCGCAAGCTGCGGATGCTCGGGGTGCACGACCGCTTCGAGACCATCCTGTGCGCCGCCGAGCTGGGCGTCTCCAAGCCGGAGGCGGCCGCGTTCTACGCGGTCTGCGAGGCCATGTCGCTGCCCGCGCACCAGGTCGCCTACGTCGGTGACCATCCGGACATCGACGGACGCGGGGCCGCCGAGGCGGGGCTGCTGTCGGTGTGGATCGACCGTGACGGAGCCTGTGCCGTCGGCGACGCGCCCCCCGGCGGTCACCGGATCAGGAGCCTCGCCGAACTCCCGGACGTCCTCGGCTCGGATACCCGTTTTGGAGCCCCGGACACCTTCGGGTAATGTTCTTCCTGCGCCGAGGGACGCGGGCCGAAAGGCCGAAGCCCCGAGGAGCGAACTAGAACGAGAACCCCGCAAGGGCTTGAGTTCCAGTGGCCTATGGTGTAATTGGCAGCACGACTGATTCTGGTTCAGTTAGTCTTGGTTCGAGTCCAGGTAGGCCAGCTCGCAGAGCTTATCTGCAAAGCCCCCGTTGTGTAGCGGCCTAGCACGCTGCCCTCTCAAGGCAGTAGCGCCGGTTCGAATCCGGTCGGGGGTACAGATCCTTCCCGCGAGGACGGCTCGGGTAGCTCCCGCCGACCTCGATGCAGGATCGCTAGGGCCCCCGTTGTGTAGCGGCCTAGCACGCCGCCCTCTCAAGGCGGTAGCGCCGGTTCGAATCCGGTCGGGGGTACGGACTGGTCTAAACCACATTGGTCTATGGTGTAATTGGCAGCACGACTGATTCTGGTTCAGTTAGTCTTGGTTCGAGTCCAGGTAGACCAGCTCGGGCCTGCGGAAACGCAGTGCTCACGCCCCCGTTGTGTAGCGGCCTAGCACGCCGCCCTCTCAAGGCGGTAGCGCCGGTTCGAATCCGGTCGGGGGTACATCCAGGAAGGCCTTTCGCTTCGGCGGGGGGCCTTTCGTCGTTCGACGTGCCCGGCGCTCCGCATGGTCGGCTCGTGCGTCAACTCCGTGTGGGGTGTTGTGTGTTGGCGTCGTGGGGGGCTGGTCGCGCAGTTCCCCGCGCCCCTCTGGGCGGGGTGTTGCTCACGGTCTCGGGGGTGGGCTGTCCGTCCGGGTCCGGGTTTGCGCAGTTCCCCGCGCCCCTTGGGGGGTGGTGTTGCTCACGGTGTCTGGAGGGGGCTGTCTGTCCGGGCCCTGGTCGCGCAGTTCCCCGCGCCCCCAGGGGGTGCGGTGTTCCTCACGGCCTCAGGAGCGAGCTGCTTGTCCGGGCCCGGGTTTGCGCAGTTCCCCGCGCCCCGAGAGTGTGCCCCCGAAGCTGAGGGGGGCAATGGAACAGGGACAGGGCTGCCGCGGCGTTGGGGCTGCTCTGTCCCTGTGGGGGAGGTGGTGCGGGGTGTGGGTCAGCCGGTGCGGCGGAGGGCCTCGGAGAGGCGGGCCGCGGCGTCGATGACGGCCTGTGCGTGCATCCGGCCCGGGTGGCGGGTGAGGCGCTCGATGGGGCCGGAGACGGAGACCGCGGCCACCACGCGGTTGGAGGGGCCGCGCACGGGCGCGGAGACCGAGGCCACGCCCGGCTCGCGCTCGCCGATGGACTGGGCCCAGCCGCGGCGCCGTACGCCCGACAGGGCCGTCGCCGTGAAGCGGGCGCCCTGGAGGCCGCGGTGCAGGCGCTCGGGCTCCTCCCAGGCCATGAGGATCTGCGCCGAGGAGCCGGCCTTCATCGTGAGCGTCGAGCCGACCGGGACGGTGTCCCGAAGTCCGGACAGGCGCTCCGCCGCGGCGACGCAGATGCGCATGTCGCCCTGGCGGCGATAGAGCTGCGCGCTCTCGCCGGTGACGTCACGGAGGTGGGTGAGCACCGGCCCCGCCGTGGCGAGGAGGCGGTCCTCACCGGCCGCCGCGGCCAGCTCCGCGAGGCGCGGGCCGAGGATGAAACGGCCCTGCATGTCGCGTGCCACCATGCGGTGGTGTTCCAGAGCCACGGCCAGGCGGTGGGCCGTGGGTCGTGCCAGTCCGGTGGCCGCGACCAGACCCGCGAGGGTGGCCGGACCGGACTCCAGAGCGCTCAGGACGAGGGCCGCCTTGTCCAGAACGCCGACGCCGCTACTGTTGTCCATGCAACGATACTCGCGTCTCACTCTGTGAAACGCAAGTTCAATTTTCTCCAGAACGCGCAACCCTTGGATGCACAGTGGCCCGCGCACCGAACGGGCCCGGCGGCTGGTGCCCGGATCAGGGGTGCGGGTGCCGCCACCTCGGATCTCTAGTTGGGCCGGCGCACCTCTTGCCGGCCGGAGGGAAAGCGATGGGTAGGACACTCGCGGAGAAGGTCTGGGACGACCACGTCGTCCGGCGCGCCGAGGGCGAGCCCGACCTCCTCTACATCGATCTGCACCTGCTGCACGAGGTGACCAGCCCGCAGGCCTTCGACGGCCTCCGCAAGAGCGGCCGCCAGGTGCGCAGGCTCGACCTGACCATCGCCACCGAGGACCACAACACCCCCACCCTCGACATCGACAAGCCCATCGCCGACCCGGTCTCCCGCGCCCAGCTGGAGACCCTGCGCAAGAACTGCGCCGAGTTCGGTGTCCGGCTGCACCCGCTGGGCGACGTCGAGCAGGGCGTGGTCCACGTGGTGGGACCGCAGCTGGGTCTGACCCAGCCGGGCACCACCGTCGTCTGCGGCGACTCCCACACCTCCACGCACGGCGCCTTCGGCGCGCTGGCCTTCGGCATCGGCACCTCGCAGGTCGAGCATGTGCTGGCCACCCAGACGCTGCCCCTGGCCCGCCCGAAGACCATGGCGATCACGGTCGACGGCGAACTGCCGGAGGGCGTCACCGCCAAGGACCTGATCCTCGCGATCATCGCGAAGATCGGCACCGGCGGCGGTCAGGGCTATGTCCTGGAGTACCGCGGGGAGGCCATCGAGAAGCTCTCGATGGAGGCCCGGATGACCATCTGCAACATGTCGATCGAGGCCGGCGCCCGCGCGGGCATGATCGCCCCCGACGAGACCACCTTCGCGTACCTCAAGGGCCGTCCGCACGCCCCCGAGGGCGCCGACTGGGACGCCGCCGTCGCGTACTGGAAGACGCTGCGCACCGACGACGACGCCGAGTTCGACGCCGAGGTCGTCATCGACGGCGCCGCGCTGTCACCGTTCGTCACCTGGGGCACCAACCCGGGCCAGGGCGCACCGCTTTCGGCGTCCGTCCCCGACCCGGCTTCGTACGAAGACGCTTCGGAGCGCCTCGCCGCCGAAAAGGCCCTGGAATACATGGGGTTGGAGGCCGGTCAGGCACTGCGCTCCATCAAGGTGGACACCGTCTTCGTAGGCTCCTGCACCAACGGCCGCATCGAGGACCTGCGCGCCGCCGCCGACCTGCTGAAGGGCCGCAAAGTCGCCGACGGCGTACGGATGCTGGTCGTCCCCGGCTCCGTGCGGGTGGGCCTGCAGGCCGTCTCCGAGGGTCTGGACGTCGTCTTCAAGGACGCAGGCGCCGAGTGGCGGCACGCGGGCTGCTCGATGTGTCTGGGCATGAACCCCGACCAGCTGGCCCCCGGTGAGCGCTCCGCGTCCACCTCCAACCGCAACTTCGAGGGCCGGCAGGGCAAGGGCGGTCGTACGCACCTGGTGTCGCCGCAGGTCGCGGCCGCCACGGCCGTCCTGGGCCACCTGGCCTCCCCGGCCGACCTGTCCGACGCCGTCACGCCCGCTGGAGTCTGATCAGCAATGGAAGCATTCACCACGCACACCGGCCGGGCCGTCCCGCTGCGCCGCTCCAACGTCGACACCGACCAGATCATCCCTGCTCACTGGCTCAAGAAGGTGACCCGGGACGGCTTCGAGGACGGTCTGTTCGAGGCCTGGCGCAAGGACCCGGAGTTCATCCTCAACCGGCCCGAGCGGCAGGGCGCGACCGTGCTGGTCGCCGGCCCCGACTTCGGCACCGGCTCCTCCCGTGAGCACGCCGTCTGGGCGCTCCAGAACTACGGCTTCAAGACCGTGATCTCGGCCCGCTTCGCCGATATCTTCCGGGGCAACTCCCTGAAGAACGGCCTGCTCACGGTCGTCCTGGAGCAGAAGATCGTGGACGCGCTGTGGGAGCTCACCGAGAGCGACCCCGAGGCCGAGATCACCGTCGACCTGGAGAACCGCGAGGTGCGCGCCCCGGGCATCACCGCCTCCTTCGAGCTGGACGAGAACTCCCGCTGGCGGCTGCTGAACGGCCTGGACGACATCTCCATCACCCTCCAGAACGAGGACCACATCTCGGCGTACGAGGCGGAGCGCCCCTCCTACAAGCCGCGGACCCTCCAGATCTGACCCCGGCCCCCTGAACGGGGTCGAATTCAGGCCACCGGAAGACCCCGCTGTACCCCCGATCACCCCGATCGGGGGTACAGCTGTTTTCACACTCGTACGGCTGTGCGCACCCTCGGCCCGCCTTGTCAACTTCCCTGGTTACAGGCGTGGTTGCCCGGGTAGGCGTGCCCTCGGACCGTGACGGCGGCGGGAGTTCGGGCGGCGCGTCGGGAGGTGAGTTGCCCCCCGAGCAGGCGACAACTCGCCCCAGATGGCACAATCTGTGCATGGAACACGACGGCCAACTTGAGCTCTATGCGGCGGTCGCGGTCCAACTCAAGGAAGCGCACTCAAAGGTGCGCGCACTGCAAGTCCCGGAGGGCGTACGGATGGCGCTGACCCGGAAGCTGCTGGTCATTACGGCCGCGGCCAAGCACGATCTCGCCGATGCGGCAAGGCGTCTGGAGCGGTTCAACACGGACCTCGTCGAGGGTCGACTCCCCGAAGAGGACAGCTGAACAAGCCCGGTGCGGCCGAGTCCGTTGCGGCACAAGGGTGATAAGCCCGTTTCGTGTTTGATTTGCGGTATATATCTGCCTAACGTGCGAAAAAGCTTGAACACTTTCGTTCTGGCGATGTCTCCGAAGGGGAAGACGTGAACAAGGCGCAGCTCGTAGAAGCGATTGCCGACAAGTTGGGCGGCCGCCAGCAGGCCGCCGACGCTGTCGACGCGGTCCTGGACGCCATCGTCCGTGCGACCGTCGCCGGCGACCGGGTCTCGGTCACCGGTTTCGGTTCGTTCGAGAAGGTCGAGCGTCCTGCTCGCTACGCCCGCAACCCCCAGACGGGCGAGCGGGTTCGGGTCAAGAAGACGTCCGTCCCGCGCTTCCGTGCCGGTCAGGGCTTCAAGGACCTGGTCAGCGGCTCGAAGAAGCTGCCTCGCGGTGGAGAGGTCGCCGTCAAGAAGGCGCCCAAGGGCAGCCTGACCGGAGGCGCCTCCGCCACGGTGAAGAAGGCCGCCGCGAAGAAGACGACCGCCAAGAAGGCCACGGCGGCCGCGAAGAAGACCACGGCGAAGAAGACCACCGCCAAGAAGACGACGGCGGCCGCGAAGAAGGTCACCGCCAAGAAGGCCCCCGCGAAGAAGACCACGGCGGCCGCGAAGAGCACCGCGGCGAAGAAGACCGCCGCCAAGAAGGCCCCGGCGAAGAAGGTCACCGCCAAGAAGGCCCCCGCCAAGAAGTCGACGGCGCGCAAGACCACCGCCAAGAAGACCACCGCCCGCAAGTAGGCGACGGCACAGGGCACTCACGCGCCGGGCCGGACTCCACAGGGAGTCCGGCCCGCGGCGTTCTCCACAGCCTTCGGACGGCCTCGGGAGTCCCGGCGGCCGCCCAGGAGCCGTGGATTCAGAGCGTCTGGAGGGTGATCAGCGTGATCCGGCGGGACTCGCCCTCGCCCTCGGTCTCGATCCGCACCCGCTGACCGGGGCGCAGCAGCCGCAGCCCGCCCGCGTCGAACGCGGCCGTGCCGAAGGGGACGGGGGTGCCGTCGTCGAGCAGCACCTGTCCGCTGCGCGTCTCGGCGTCGTACGTGTATGCGGTCGCCTGCATGGGCGCAGCCTACTGCCCGGACGTCAGCAGTCGCGCGGCCGCGGCAGCCGTACGCGGGCCCACGCCGAGGGCCAGAGCCGCGCGCAGATCGTCGCCCGTGTCCACGTCCTGCCGTACCGAATCCACCGCGGACGGCAGGAGTTCCGTCGCGCCGGACGCGCGGTGGCGGGCCCGGGAATCCGGGCCGAATGCCGGGAGCAGTTCCCGCCCGGGGGCCGCGGCGAGGAGCGTGGTGCCGATTCCGGCCGCGTCCGGGAGAAAAGCGCGCGGGAATTCCGCCGCCGCGTCCAGGACCCGGGCCAATTCCGCGGGGCGCAGGGCCGGCAGGTCCGCGTTCAGGGCCGCCAGCGGGGTTTCGGGCCGCGAACTGCGTACGGCCGCCTCCGCGTGCGCCAGCGCGGCGTTCAGGCCCCCTCGGGGCTCGTCGGGGACGATGCGCGCGCCCAGTGCCGCCAGCTCCCGCGCGGCCAGGGCGTCGTCCGTGACGACCGCCACACCGCGCACCGAGGCCGAGGCCAGCGCCGCAGCCACCGTGTCCTGCGCGAACGCGAGGGCCAGACCCGGCCGGAGCCCGTCCGAGGCGGTGTCCGAGAGCCTGCTCTTGGCCTGCGCCAGGGGCTTCAGGGGAATGACCAACGTCCACTGCACGCGTGTGTGTCCCTCTCTAGTCCGGGCCATTGTCACCTGCCGCTTCCGGCGCGTTCCGGTACGGGCGGGGGCGCGCGGCCGCACAGGGGGGCGGTGACCGGAGACAGGCGGGCGTACGGTGTTCTCGACAGACCGGCGACCTGGGGCGACACTTGTGCGGCCCCCCAGGCCCTAGAGGAAGGTGCTCGCGTGCCGCGCCGCAGAATCGGCTTCTGGTACCGCTTCGCCGCGGTGATCTGCAAACCACCGCTGGTGGTTCTGCTCAAGCGGGACTGGCGTGGAATGGAGAACATTCCGGCCGACGGTGGATTTATCACCGTGGTGAACCACAATTCGCACGTCGACCCCTTCGGATACGCCCACTACCAGTACAACACCGGGCGCGTTCCGCGATTCCTCGCGAAGAGCGGGCTTTTCAAGAAGGGATTCGTCGGCGCCGCGATGCGTGGCACCGGACAGATTCCCGTATACCGCGAGAGCACCGACGCGCTCAGCGCGTTCCGCGCCGCGATCGCCGCAGTGGAACGCGGCGAATGCGTCGCCTTCTATCCCGAGGGCACCCTCACCCGTGACCCCGACGGCTGGCCCATGACCGGCAAGACCGGCGCCGCCCGGGTCGCGCTCCAGACCCGGTGCCCGGTGATCCCGGTGGCCCAGTGGGGCTGCAACGAACTGCTGCCGCCCTACGCGAAGAAGCCAGAGCTGCTGCCGCGCAAGACGCACCGGGTGCTGGCCGGCCCGCCGGTGGACCTCTCCCGGTTCTACGACCTCGAGATGACCGCGGACGTGCTCAAGGAGGCCACCGAGGAGATCATGGCCGCCATCACCCGCCTGCTGGAGGAGATCCGCGGCGAGAAGGCGCCCGAGGCGCCGTACGATCCGCGCCGCGAGCGGATCGAGCAGCGGCGGCGCACCGAGGCGCAGAACCACGGCAGCCAGGCGGAAGGGCAGGGCAAGTGAGCAAGGCGGTCAGGCCGGTCAAGGCGGCGGTCTTCAGCGCCGGTTCGTGGGGCACGGCCTTCGGCATGGTGCTCGCCGACGCGGGGTGCGAGGTCACCCTGTGGGCGCGCCGCCCCGAGGTCGCCGAGGCGATCAACTCCACCCGGTTCAACCCGGACTACCTGCCGGGCGTGGAGCTCCCGGAGAACGTGCGGGCCACCACGGACCCCGCCGAGGCCGCGGCCGGCGCCGACTTCACGGTGCTGTCCGTGCCGTCGCAGACGCTGCGGCAGAACCTCGCCGCGTGGACGCCCCTGCTGGCCCCGGGCACGGTCCTGGTCTCCCTGATGAAGGGCGTCGAACTCGGCACCACCATGCGGATGAGCGAGGTGATCGAGGACGTCGCCAAGGTCGGCCCGGACCGCGTCGCCGTGGTCACCGGACCCAACCTGGCCCGGGAGATCGCCGCCCGGATGCCGGCGGCGGCCGTGGTCGCCTGCACCGACGAGTCGGTCGCGCAGCGGCTCCAGGCCGCCTGCCACACGCCGTACTTCCGCCCGTACACCAACACCGACGTCGTCGGCTGTGAGCTGGGCGGCGCCGTGAAGAACGTCATCGGGCTCGCCGTGGGCATCGCCGACGGCATGGGCCTGGGCGACAACGCCAAGGGCTCGCTGATCACCCGCGGTCTCGCCGAGACGACCCGGCTGGGTCTGGCGATGGGCGCCGACCCGCTGACCTTCTCCGGTCTCGCGGGGCTGGGCGACCTGGTGGCGACGTGCTCCTCGCCGCTGTCGCGCAACCACACCTTCGGCACCAACCTCGGCCGCGGCATGACCCTCCAGGAGACCATCGCGGTCACCAAGCAGACGGCCGAGGGCGTCAAGTCCTGCGAGTCCGTGCTGGATCTGGCCCGTCGGCACGGCGTCGACATGCCCATCACCGAGACGGTCGTCGGCATCGTCCACGAGGCCAAGCCGCCGGTGGTCGCCCTCAAGGAGCTGATGTCGCGCAGCGCCAAGGCGGAGCGCCGCTGATCACGACAGGGAGCGACCGTCCGTGCGACGCTGAGCGACAGCGGGCGGCGGGCACTGACGAAGCCGGTACCAGCGGGTACCCTCAACGCGATATGAGCACCGAGAACCTCCCCCAGACCCCCCAGCAGGCCGCCCGCAAGCCGCGGGTGGCCGTCGTGTTCGGCGGGCGCAGCTCCGAACACGGGATCTCCGTGGTCACCGCCGGCGCCGTCCTCAAGGCCATCGACCGGACGAAGTACGAGGTCCTGCCGATCGGCATCACCCGGGACGGCCGGTGGGCGCTGACCGCCGACGAGCCGGAGCGCATGGCGATCACCGACCGCCGTACGCCCAGCGTCGACGAACTGGCCGAGTCCGGCGAGGGCGGCGTCGTGCTCCCGGTCGACCCCGCCAGTCGTGAAGTCGTCTACAGCGAGCCGGGATCGGTGCCCAAGGCCCTCGGCGAGGTCGACGTGGTCTTCCCCGTCCTGCACGGCCCCTACGGCGAGGACGGCACCCTCCAGGGCCTTCTGGAGCTCTCCGGCGTCCCCTACGTCGGCGCGGGCGTGCTCGCCTCGGCCGTCGGGCAGGACAAGGAGTACATGAAGCGGGTGTTCACCTCCTTCGGGCTCAAGGTCGGCCCGTACGTGGTGATCCGCCCCCGCGAGTGGCAGCAGGACGAGCCGGGCGCCCGCAAGAAGATCGTCGACCTCGCCGCCGAGCACGGCTGGCCGCTGTTCGTGAAGCCCGCGCGCGCGGGTTCCTCGATCGGCATCACCAAGGTCGACGACCTCTCCGGTCTGGACGAGGCGATCGCCGAGGCACAGCGCCACGACCCGAAGATCCTGGTCGAGGCCGCCGTGCACGGCCGTGAGATCGAGTGCGGCGTCCTGGAGTTCGAGGACGGTCCGCGCGCCTCGGTCCCCGCCGAGATCCCGCCGCCGGACGCGCATGCGTACTACGACTTCGACGCCAAGTACATCGACTCCACCCCCGGCATCGTCCCGGCCCCCCTCACCCCCGAGGAGACCGCCGAGGTCCAGCGCCTCGCGGTGGACGCCTTCGACGCCGCCTCCTGCGAGGGCCTGGTCCGCGCTGACTTCTTCCTCACCGAGGACGGGGAGTTCGTGATCAACGAGATCAACACGATGCCCGGCTTCACGCCCATCTCGATGTACCCCGCGATGTGGCAGGCCACCGGCATCGAGTACCCCGAACTGGTCGACCGCCTGATCGAGGCGGCCCTTCGCCGCCCCACAGGCCTCCGCTGACCCCACGGCACGCGCCTAACGGCACGGCAACCCCCTAGGGCACGCGCCCGACGGCACGGCAACGCCCTAGGGGCGCGGGGCCCAGTTGAATCTGCGGCTACCGCCGCGCGGGCGCGACAAGCCACGCACGACGGTGAGCCGCGCTGAAACCCGCACCCCTACGGCGCGAAGCGCAGCCCCCACCGCCCCTGGGCATGCGGCCAACCCCCAGGGGCGCCGAGCGAGCGCGACAGCCACGCACAAGGCCGAGCCCGCGCAGCGCCCCGTACCGCTACGGCGCCAAGTACCCCTCACGCCACGGCACAGCCCGCTTCACCGCGGACGCCAAGTCGATCAGCACACCCGAGCTGTCGACCCCCGGCGGCACGGTGACCTCGACATACGCCTCCCGATTCGCCGTGGTGAAGCGGTACACGCCCCCGTCCCGCGTCTCCATCAGCCAGTCGACCCCCTCGACCCCGCCCGGGACGGCGTCGGGATCGCGTCCCTCGGCCACCTCGGGAGAGACCATCTTCGGCGGTCGCGGCACCCCGCACCGCAGTATGATCGCCGGGTCGTCACCCCAGCCCGCGGTCAGCGCCGACGCCGGCTCGGGATCGGCCCGGCGCGCACCGCCCACCTCGGCCGGCAGCACCTCGTCCAGGTCCCGGCACAGCCCGGCGACCTTCGTGCCGGGCTCGGGAACCGCCGCCGACGCGCTGTCGTCCCCTGTGGAGCAGCCGGTGGCGGCGAACAGCAGGACGAGCGCGGGCAGGCCGATGAGCCGGTGACGATGAGAGTGCACCGGCCAAGGGTAGACGGGGGCTACAGATGGACGACCGGGCAGGTCAGGGTACGGGTGATCCCGTCCACCTGCTGGACCTTGGCGACCACCATGCGGCCCAGGTCGTCGACGGTGTCGGCCTGGGCGCGGACGATGACGTCGTAGGGGCCCGTCACGTCTTCGGCCTGGATGACACCAGGGATCTTGCTGATGGTCTCGGCGACGGTCGACGCTTTGCCGACCTCCGTCTGGATCAGGATGTACGCCTGTACCACGGAACCTCCAGGGCGGCCACGAGGATCATGTGGGGAAAAGGAACGCCACGGTATCGCGTCGCCGCTCGCCGCGGGGAGACCTGCGGGTACCGGAGCTCGCGCGCCGGGGTGCAGGCACGACAGAAGTTGACGGTCATCACGACCGTAACGAGGACAGAGTTGGCTCGCGACCTGGCATGCACAGGGAGAGAAGGGGCGATAGGCCGATGAAGGGCACTGTTGGTGAGCTCGGCGAGTTCGGGCTCATCAGGGAGCTCACCTCCCGTCTGACCACCACCCCGGCGGTCCGGGTCGGCCCCGGCGACGACGCCGCGGTGGTGGCCGCGCCCGACCGCCGGGTCGTGGCCAGCACCGACATCCTGCTGGAGGGCCGGCACTTCCGCCGCGACTGGTCCACCGCCTACGACGTGGGCCGCAAGGCCGCCGCCCAGAACCTCGCGGACATCGCCGCCATGGGCGCCGTGCCGACCGCGCTGCTGCTCGGCCTCGTCGTCCCCGCCGAGCTCCCGGTCACCTGGCCGAGCGAGCTGATGGACGGCCTGCGCGACGAGTGCCAGGTCGCGGGCGCCTCGGTGGTCGGCGGGGACGTCGTACGCGGCGACACCATCACGGTGTCGATCACCGCGCTCGGCGATCTGCGCAACCAGGAGCCCGTCACCCGGGCCGGCGCCCAGCCCGGCGACCTCGTCGCGGTGACCGGCTGGCTCGGCTGGTCCGCGGCCGGCTACGCGGTGCTCTCCCGCGGCTTCCGTTCGCCGCGCGCCTTCGTGGAGGCCCACCGCCGCCCCGAGCCGCCGTACCACGCCGGTCCGGCCGCCGCGGGGCTCGGCGCGACCGCGATGTGCGACGTGAGCGACGGCCTGATCGCCGACCTCGGGCACATCGCCGAGGCCAGCAAGGTCCGTATCGACATCCGCTCCGGCGCGATCGACGTGCCCTCGCAGATGAACGACATCGGTCAGGCCGTCGGCGTCGACCCCATGCAGTGGGTGCTCACCGGGGGAGAGGACCACGCGATCGTGGCGACCTTCCCGCCGGACGTGAAGCTGCCCGCCCGCTGGAAGGTCATCGGCGAGGTCCTCAACCCCTCCGCGCTGCCGCAGGTGACCGTCGACGGGGCCCCGTGGACGAGCAAGGGCGGCTGGGACCACTTCGGGGACGGCGAGTCGTGATCCCCCGGGTGCTCACGGTCGCGGGCTCGGACTCCGGCGGCGGCGCGGGCGTCCAGGCCGACCTGAAGACGATGCTCGCGCACGGGGTGCACGGCATGAGCGTGCTCACCGCCGTGACCGCGCAGAACTCCGTCGGCGTCCAGGGGGCCTGGGAGCTGCCCGTGGCGGCGGTGCGGGCCCAGTACCGCAGTGTCGTCGACGACATCGGCGTACAGGCCGTGAAGACCGGCATGCTGGCCTCGGCGGAACTGGTCGAGGCGGTCGCCGAGTTGATCTCCGGCACGGACGCGCCGGCCGTGGTGGACCCGGTCGGCGTCTCCAAGCACGGTGACCCGCTGCTGGCCGCCTCCGCGCTGGACTCGGTGCGCACCAAGCTGCTGCCTGCGGCCACCGTGGCGACCCCGAACCTCGACGAGGTGCTCCAACTCACAGGCGTACGGGTCGAGTCCGAGGACGACATGCGACGGGCCGCGGCGGCGGTGCTGGAGTTCGGGCCTCGCTGGGCGCTGATCAAGGGCGGGCATCTGCCCGGGGACACCGGGCCGGCGGCGGGCGGGAGCCAGGCCGTGGACCTGCTCACCGACGGCTCCGCCGAGCACTGGCTGCGGGCGCCCCGGCACGACAACCGGCACACCCACGGCACGGGCTGCACGCTCGCCTCGGCGGTCGCCTGCGGGCTCGCGCGGGGCCTGCCCGTGCCGGAGGCCGTCATAGCGGCCAAGGAGTACGTCACCGGAGCCATCGCCGCCGGATTCGCGCTCGGGGCGGGGATCGGGCCGGTGGATCACGGGTGGCGGTTCAGGGGCTGACGTCGGGGGCGCCGGTGAGCCGGTCCGTGAAGGCACGGCAAAAAGCCGGCCCACCGTGAGGTGGACCGGCTCTGTGCAGCGAACCAGCAGTGGCCGCGCGCGGATGGGGGTCCCCCCGCTCGAACGGAGTCGAGAGTGGGGGAGTTTGCGTCAGCGCGAGACCTTGCCGGCCTTGATGCACGAGGTGCAAGCGTTCACGCGCTTCGGCGTCCCGCCGACCACGGTACGCACACGCTGGATGTTCGGGTTCCAGCGGCGGGACGTACGGCGGTGCGAGTGCGAGATGTTGTTGCCGAAGCCCGGCCCCTTGCCGCAGACGTCGCAGTTGGCAGCCACGGGTCACTCCAAAGACTTCAGATGCACTTACGGATGGTCCCGGCAGGCCGGGATCGAGATCAGGGATCTGAGTGGCTTTGCCAGGAGAGAGCCCGATGTGGATCGGGCAACCGGAGCAGCATACAACGGCTGCTCCCGTTCAACGAAACTACCATGGCAGCTCAGGGGCTCGCTCCCGGCCCTCTTCCGGTGGGCACCGGCCCAAGGTCTACGCTGCGTCCACGTCCAGCATGTACAGGGAGGCGCAGGTGGCGCAGGTGCCGCAGACATTCTTCGATGCTCTCGCGGTGCGCACCTGGTGCGGGCTGGCGCTGCGGGCGCTCGGGCACGCGCGCGAGGAGATCGACGCGATCAACGTCTACCCGGTCGCGGACGGGGACACCGGCACCAACCTCTACCTGACGGTGGAGTCCGCCGCCGCGGCGGTCGAGGCCGTCTTCGACGGTCACGCGGCAGGCCGCCGGGGCCCGGCCGACCCCTCGCTCGCCGACGCCGTCCGGGCGATGGCCCACGGCGCGCTCATCGGGGCGCGGGGGAACTCCGGCACGATCCTCGCCCAGCTGCTGCGCGGCATGTCCCAGGTGCTGGCCGCCGACGCCGCGACACCTCACACCGACGGACCCGGCCTCGGGCTCGCCCTGCGCCAGGCCGCCGACTCCGCCCGGCAGGCCGTCGCCCATCCCGTCGAGGGGACCGTGCTGACCGTCGCCTCGGCCGCCGCCGACGCGGCCGGGGGCGCCGAGGGCGACTGCGGCAAGGTGGCCCGTGCCGCCTACGACGGTGCCCGCGCGGCCCTCGCCGCCACGCCGGGCCAGCTCTCGGTCCTGCGCCGGGCCGGGGTGGTGGACGCCGGCGGGCGCGGGCTGGTCGCGGTGCTCGGGGCGCTGGTGGAGACGTTCACCGGGGAGTCGCCGACGGCGGCCTCCGACGGGGCACGCGAGCACGAGGAGGAGGCGGCCGCGTCGGCCCACGCGCGCGTGGGCGGTTCCCCGGCGGCCGAGGACGCCGTGGTGTGCGCGGACGGCGGTCCCGAGGACGGCCCCGCCTTCGAGGTGATCTACCTCCTGGAGGCCGACGACGAGGCCGTGGCCCGTCTGCGGCACCGGCTGGACGCGCTGGGCGACTCCCTGGTCGTGGTCGGCGGCGACGGGCTGTGGAACGTCCATGTGCACGTGGACGACGCCGGGGCCGCCGTGGAGGCGGGTGTCGAGGCCGGGCGGCCGTACCGGATCCGGATCACGCACTTCGGGCTGGGCGACGTGCACACCACACGCGGGGAGCGCCCGCCGCGAGAGCGTGCCCAGCGGGCCGTGGTCGCCGTCGTGCCCGGCGAGGGCCTGGCCGGGCTCTACACCGAGGCGGGGGCCACCGCCGTGCTCGCCCGGCCCGGGGAGCCGCCCGCCAGCGGCGAGCTCGTCCACGCCGTACGGTGCGCCCACGCGCGCGAGGTCGTGCTGCTGCCCAATGACGCCGACCTGCGCCACACCGCCGCCGCGGCGGCCGAGCAGGCCCGTGCCGAGGGCATCAGGGTGGCGCTGATCCCGACGCGCTCGGCGGTCCAGGGCATCGCCGCCCTCGCCGTGCACGAGCCGGAGCGCCGCTTCGACGAGGACGTCGTGGCCATGACCTCAGCGGCCGGTACGACCCGCTACGCCGAGGTCACCCTCGCCGAGCACGAGTCCTGGACCACGGCCGGGATCTGCCAGGCCGGGGACGTCCTCGGGTTGATCGACGGCGATGTCGCGGTGATCGGCGCCGACGTCAACGACACGGCCCGCACCGTCCTGGACCGCATGCTCGCGGCCGGCGGCGAGCTGGTCACCCTCGTCCTCGGCGACGAGGCCCCCGAGGACATCGCCGAGTGCCTGGAGGCACGCGTGCGCGAGACCTACCTCGCTGTCGACACGGTCGTCTACCGGGGCGGACGCCAGGGGGCGCTGCTGCTCATCGGGGTGGAGTAGGCCGCCCGGCGGCGGGTCCCCTCCGGGGTGCGGCGGGCCGTCCGGCTGTGGCGGGCACGCGCGCGTGGTGCGGCGGTGCAGGCCCCTGACACCGGCCCCGCCAGGTGTCCCGCGGTCAGTTCTCCTCCCGCTCCCGTGCCAGCCGCAGCAGCCTCTCCGCCTCGCCGACCCGTTCGCCCGCCGTGTCCCGCGACGCGGAGTCGGCAGCGGGGCCGAAGGCCGCGTAGGCCGCCAGCACGGCACTCGCGCGGGCCCGCGCCTCCGCGGGGCGGCCGAGGCCGAGGGCGAGCCGTCCGGCCGCGAGCTCGGCCTCCGTGCGGGCGTGCACGCCGAGATCCCCCAGCGCGGCGAACACCGCGACGGCCTCCAGCAGCCGCGCCAGCGCCGCCTCGAACCCGGCGCCGTTCCCGCCGGCCGCCTCCCGCTCGGCGACCTTGGCCAGCAGATCGCCGAACTGCCGGTGGGTGTCGCCCAGTTCGGTGGTCAGCAGCCGCCGGGAGTCCTCGCCGCCCGCCGTGTCGAGAGCCGACGCGCACGCCTCGACGGCCTCCTCCATCCACCGCACGGCCGCCTCCGCGGACCCGGCGGTCGGCCCGCCCCCGTCCGCTCCGTCCCGCGCGCCCAGCGCGAGCCACGCCCTGGCGCGCAGCGAGCGGACCAGCCCGTGCGGGTCGCCCAGTTCGCGCCACAGGGCACCCGCGCGCGCGTACGCGCTGTCGGCCTCGGCGGGCAGTCCCGCGGCCCCCAGGGCCTCGCCCGCCAGGTGCGCGAGCGTGGCGTGGTCCTGCTGCTCGGGCCAGTGCCGGGCGATCTCGGCGGCCCGCAGCCACCGCTCCGCGGCCTCCCGGTGTTCCTCCAGCTCGCTCAGGCAGTCCCCGAGCCACCACAGGGTCTGCACCACCGCGCCGTCGCCGTGCACCTCGGCCGACAGGTCGGTCAGCGCCGACTCCAGCACCTCGGCCGCCTCGGCCCAGCCGCCCTGCCGCAGCAGGAACCCGCCGAGCATCTGCCGGGCCCACGCGCCGAACGCTGCGTCGCCCGCCTCGTCGGCCCAGTGCGCCGCCTCCAGGGCGTGCCGGGCCGCCTCGTCGACCTCGTCGCGACCGCCGAGCACCTCGGCGAGCTGGAGATGCAGCTGGGCGCGTCCCGGCGGCTCCAGATACGGCCCGCCGTGCTCCAGGGCGGCCCGCAGCGCACGCTCGGTCCCGTCCACGTCCTCCAGCTGGTGGGCGAGCATCGCCAGCCGGGCCTCGTACTCCACCGCGAACCACGGCAGCCCGGCCGCCACGAACTGCGCCGCGGCCCGCTCGAACAGCGCGGCCGCCCGCGCCGGCTCACCGGAGTGCGCCGCCAGGTCCGCCAGCATCGCCCGGGCCTCCGCCGCCCGCGCCGCCAGCCGTACGTCGCCGTCGCCGCGCCCGTCGACCAGTGCCAGCACCTCCGTCACGGCCTCCCGGGCCGCGCCGAGCACCCCGGGCGCCGGTACGGCACCGGTGCGCTCCACGGCCTCCTGCGCCCGGCGCATCAGCACCCGCGCCCTGCCCATCAGGACCGAGGCGGCCTGCCGTACGCCGGTCGCGTCCTCCGCGTACAGCGCGAGGACCTGCTCGTAGGGCCCGGCGACGGAGGCGAGGGCGCCCTCGACGTCACCGCCCAGGGCGCGGACGTAGGCCGCACGCGTGCGTGCCGCCAGGGACTCGCCCGGGTCGCCCGCCTCGGCGTACAGGTCCGCCGCCCGCTCGAACAGCACCGCGCCCTCGGGGCCCTGTCCCATCGCCCGGTGGTCGGCGAGCTCCGCGCGGGCGCGGACGTCCAGCTCGGCCTCCTCGCAGGCCCGCGCGGCGGCCGCCCACGCCTCCATGGCGTTCGGCCGCAGTGCCTCCGACAGCTGCCGCGCGTGGGCCAGCAGGGCGGCCGGATCGGGCTCCGCGGTGGGGGCGCCCGGCGGTGCGCCGCGGTCCGCCGCGGCCGGCTCCGGCCCGCGCACCGGCGCCGGGCGGGCCACCCGCACCCCGAGCGGCAGCCGCTCCGCCAGCGGAGCCTGCTCCATCCGCGCGCGCGTGCGCTCACCGATGTGCGACGTGCCGTTGCGCGCGTCGAACCCGGCCGCCAGCGACAGGGCGCTCGCGCGCGCATGCGCGGCCAGCCCGCTCGCGGTCCACTCGCGGCCCGGCGGCCCCGGCACCGCCCCCTCGCCCAGGCCGAGCGCGGTCAGCCGGTCCATGAGCAGCGCGACCGTGCTCAGGTACTCCAGCCTGCTGCGCGGATGCCCGGCCCCGTCGAAGTACGCGGGGCGCTCCGCGAGCAGTTCGAGACCGCGCGCCTCGTTGCCGGTCAGCGCGCAGAACTCCACATGGTCGGCGTACGCGGAGCGCATGCTCTCCAGCGGCCGGACCAGTCGCAGGCCCCCCAGATGGTTCGCGCGGGCCTCCGCCACGCGGCCCAGCCGCAGCAGCGGCAGCAGCGACGAGGCCAGGACGTTGTGCGGCTCGTGCGCGCAGACGAACTCGCCCTCCAGGACCGGCGCCCAGGCGCCGAGGGCCTCCGCGTCCCGGCCGCGCTCAGCGTGCCACCAGCCCTGCCCGTTCAGCTCACAGGCGTGACAGTCGGCCATGTCGTCCCGGTCGGCGCCGAGCCACGCCTCGAACGCCCGCTCGGCCCGCTCCGTGTCACCGACGTGGGCGGCGACCGACAGCTCCGAGGCACGCACCGCGCGGTCGGAGTACCCGGCCAGACGGTAGCGGCGCTCCATCTCGCCCAGCCACTTCTCGATCGAGGCCAGCGGGATGTCCACCTGGTCGAGCATCCCCGCCGACATCCACTTGAAGAACCAGTGCAGGGAGTGCGCCTCCGCCTCGCCGAAGTGCTCGGGGTGCTCGTCCCACAGCCCCAGCAGCCTGGTGAACGGCACGAACACCCGGTCCTTCTCGGAGCTGTAGTTGCCCACCCGTACGTGATGCGCCAGCGCCTCGACCAGCGCCGCAGGATCGCCCAGCCGCTCGGCCTCGCGCACGAGTTGCTCCGCGCGCGCGTTGCGGGCCGGCCCCTCGGGCTGCCCCGCGTTGTCCTCCAGCGCCAGCCGCAGGCCGCCCAGGTCCCCTACGCCACTCATGCGTGGCCGCCTTCCTCGTGGGTGGCCCACTCCAGCAGGCCGATGAACGCCCGGTTCAGCAGCGCCGAGTCGGCGGGCCGCAGCGGGCGCTGCGCCCTCAGCAGCGCCTGCCCGTACAGGGACTGCACCGCGGTGCCCACCAGCTCGGGGTCCTTCAGCGAACTGATGCGCCGCACCAGCGGGTTGAGATGGTTCAGCACGACACGCGCGCGTGGCGCCCCGCCGCGCAGCGAGCCGAGGATGCCGGCCCACAGCTCGTCCGCCTGCGCCTCGGCCTCGGCACGGGCCCGCTCATGGCGGGCGGCCCGGTCGTCCAGGTGCAGCGCGGGCACCGACAGCGGATGGAAGGCGCGCAGCGAGACATCGCAGCCGAGCGGGTCGAGCACCGACCGCGCGACGGCCAGGAAGTCCGCCAGCGCCGGTTCCTCGGCCGGGTCGACACGGTCCAGATGCGCGCTCACCGTGTCCGCGTCCAGCTCGGCCACCGAGGTGCCCGGCAGCACCGACGGCAGCGCCTCGACCAGTTCGCAGTCGTAGGTGTAGCCGCCGTTGACCACGCCGATGCCCTGCGCGGAGGCGATCGGCGCGACCTGCCGGAACTCCTCCACGGTCCGCGTGAAGTGCACGACCGGGTGTCGCCGGGCGAACTCCTCCAGGGACAGCTGCCCGTCCGTGGTCTCGAACGGCAGCCACGGCAGCATCGTGCGCAGCATCTCGCGGTCGTGCCGGGCGAGCGACTTCACGCCCAGGTGGTGCACGCCGAGGAACGCCGACAGCCGCTCGGGGTTCCCGGCAGCGAGGTCGGTCAGCCACGCCCGGACGCGGCCGCCGAGCGCCTCCCGTACGGCCGCCAGGGTCTCGTCCTCGTACAGTGCCTCGCGCGAGGCGGTGGGGCGCAGACTGTCCGTGTCGAGCACACAGCGCACGAAGAACGCCCAGTCGGGCAGCAGCTGTTCGGCCCGCTCGGTGAGCAGCATGCCCTTGAGGTGGACGCGGTGGCGGGCGCGCTGGGCGGGGCTCACCGCCGTCGGCAGCACGTACGCCACCCCGCGGATCCCGGCCAGCGGCACCGAGAGGTCGACCACGTCCAGCGGCGTGAACCCGAACAGCCCGTGGCAGTGCCGGGCGAGGGCCACTCGGCGGTTGGCGGGGGAGGGGTAGGGCCGGTCCCAGGGCGCCGGCAGGTCGGTGACTGCCTCGCCGTCCACCCGCACGTCGTACGGCAGCAGCGCGCCGAAGTCCCGCGCGAGCTCCAGCACCCGCCGCGGGGCCAGCCACTCGGCGGCGCCCGGCCGGGCCACCAGGTGCACGGTGGTGCCCGGTTCGGGACGGGCCTCGTGCGGCAGGGTCCGCACGGTGTACGAGCCGTCGTCGCGCGCCGTCCACTCCACCGGACGGGCGTCGGGCGTACGGGCGCTGCGGCTGACCACCCTGATGCGTTCCGCCACCACGAAGCAGGCCAGCAGGCCGATGCCGAACTGGCCGAGGAAGTCGGAGCGGACCGCCTGGACGCCCTCCGCGCGCTTGGAGCTGCGGCCGATGGTCGCCAGCAGACTGTGCACATCGGCCTCGGTCAGCCCGATGCCGGAGTCCTCCACCCGCAGGCCCGTGCCGCCCTCGCGGTCCGTGTGCAGCCGCACCCGGGCCGGGGTGCCGGGCTGCTCGGCGCGCCGGGCGGTGACGGCGTCCACCGCGTTCTGCAGCAGCTCGCGCAGATAGACCCTGGGGCTGGAGTAGAGGTGATGGGACAGCAGGTCCACCAGACCGCGCAGGTCGACCTGGAAGGTATGAGGTGTCTGGGACGGCTGGGGTGACTGTGAGGTCTGGGAGTCCATCGTCGCAGCGCCGGAGGGGGGAGGAACGACGGCGCGGGGTCGGGCGGCACCGGGGTCGGGGCGGCGGCCGCGGGGAGGAGATGGCCGGGCTGGTCATCCTAGGGCCCGAACGAGCCGTCTGACCAGGACTTTCCCGGTACGTATACGGCAATGTCAGTGCCGTGGTGTGCAATGGATCTCGTGCCCGCACTGGAAGAACCACTGAAGAAGGTGCTCGGCCCCGCCACCGCGAAGGTGATGGCCGAGCATCTCGGCCTGCACACCGTGGGCGACCTGCTGCACCACTATCCCCGCAGATACGAGGAGCGCGGGCAGCTCACCCACCTCGCCGATCTGCCGATGGACGAGCACGTCACGGTGGTCGCCCAGGTCGCCGACGCCCGGCTGCACTCCTTCGCCTCCGCCAAGGCGCCCCGCGGCAAGGGCCAGCGCCTGGAGGTGACCATCACCGACGGCAGCGGCCGGCTCCAACTGGTCTTCTTCGGCAACGGCGTGCACAAGCCCCACAAGGAACTCCTGCCCGGCACCCGCGCGATGTTCTCCGGCAAGGTCTCCGTCTTCAACCGCAGACTCCAACTCGCCCACCCGGCCTACGAACTGCTGCGCGGCGACAGCGAGGAGACCGTGGAGACCTGGGCCGGCGCCCTGATCCCGATCTACCCCGCCACCGCCAAGCTGGAGTCCTGGAAGGTCGGCAAGGCCGTCCAGACGGTCCTGCCCGGCGCCCAGGAAGCCGTCGACCCGCTGCCGCCCGCCCTGCGCGAGGGCCGCGGTCTCGTCACCCTGCCCGAGGCCCTGCTCAAGATCCACCGCCCGCACACCCGGTCCGACATCGAGGACGCCCGCTCCCGCCTCAAGTGGGACGAGGCCTTCGTCCTCCAGGTGGCCCTGGCGCGCCGCCGCCACGCCGACGGCCAACTCCCCGCCGTGGCCCGCAGACCGAAGCCGGAAGGCCTCCTGAGCGCGTTCGACGACCGCCTCCCCTTCACCCTCACCGAGGGCCAGCGCAAGGTCTCGAAGGAGATCTTCGACGACCTCGCCACGGAACACCCGATGCACCGGCTGCTCCAGGGAGAGGTGGGCAGCGGCAAGACGATGGTGGCCCTGCGGGCCATGCTCGCCGTGGTGGACGCGGGCGGGCAGGCGGCCATGCTGGCGCCCACCGAGGTGCTGGCACAGCAGCACCACCGGTCGGTCGTGGAGATGATGGGCGAGCTGGCCGAGGGCGGGATGCTGGGCGGCGCCGAGCACGCCACCAAGGTGGTGGTGCTCACCGGGTCGATGGGCGCGGCCGCCCGGCGTCAGGCACTGCTCGACCTGGTCACCGGCGAGGCCGGGATCGTGATCGGCACGCACGCGCTGATCGAGGACAAGGTGCAGTTCCACGACCTGGGCCTGGTCGTCGTCGACGAGCAGCACCGCTTCGGTGTGGAGCAGCGCGACGCCCTGCGCGGTAAGGGCGCGCAGCCGCCGCATCTGCTGGTCATGACGGCCACGCCGATCCCGCGGACGGTCGCCATGACGGTCTTCGGCGACCTGGAGACCTCCGTCCTGGACCAGCTCCCGGCCGGGCGGTCGCCGATCGCCAGCCATGTCGTGCCCGCCGCCGACAAGCCGCACTTCCTGGCCCGAGCCTGGGAGCGGGTCCGCGAGGAGGTGGACAACGGCCATCAGGCGTACGTGGTCTGCCCCCGCATCGGCGACGAGGAGGACGACCCGAAGAAGGCGAAGAAGTCCGCCGAGGACGAGGCCGAGAAGCGGCCCCCGCTCGCCGTCCTGGAGGTGGCCGACCAGCTCGCCAAGGGGCCGCTGAAGGGTCTGCGGGTGGAGGTCCTGCACGGCCGTATGCACCCGGACGACAAGGACGCGGTGATGCGCCGCTTCGCCGCGGGCGACACGGACGTCCTGGTGGCCACCACGGTCATCGAGGTCGGGGTGAACGTCCCTAACGCCACCGCCATGGTGATCATGGACGCCGACCGCTTCGGTGTCTCCCAGCTCCACCAGCTGCGCGGCCGCGTGGGCCGTGGCTCCGCCCCGGGACTGTGCCTGCTGGTCACCGAGATGCCCGAGGCCAGTGCCGCCCGCCAGCGGCTGAACGCCGTCGCCTCCACGCTCGACGGCTTCGAGCTCTCCCGTATCGACCTCGAACAGCGCCGCGAGGGCGATGTGCTCGGCCAGGCCCAGTCGGGTGCCCGTACCTCGCTGCGCGTCCTCGCCGTCATCGAGGACGAGGAGATCATCGCCGAGGCCAGGGAGGAGGCCATGGCCGTCGTCGTGGCCGACCCGGAGCTGACGGGCCTCCCGGGCCTGCGTACGGCGCTGGAGGCCCTGGTGGACGAGGAGCGGGAGCAGTACATGGAGAAGGGGTGAGGTCCGCCGGCCCGGGGGCGCGGGGCGGTCGTCCGTACGCGGCTACCGCCGTCCGGGCACGACCGGCCACAATGAACCGAGAGCCGCTCACGAGCAAGGACCGAAGATGACCCGCGTGATCGCCGGCGCGGCCGGCGGACGTCGCCTGGCCGTACCCCCCGGCACAGGAACCCGCCCCACCTCCGACCGCGCACGCGAAGGACTCTTCTCCACCTGGCAGTCCCTGCTGGGCGGACCCCTGGAAGGCGACCGGGTCCTCGACCTCTACGCCGGTTCGGGAGCGGTCGGCCTGGAAGCCCTCTCCCGGGGCGCCGGCCACACCCTCCTGGTGGAGGCCGACGCACGGGCCGCCCGGATCGTCCGGGACAACGTGAGGAACCTCGCCCTCCCCGGAGCCGAGGTGAGGCACGGCAAGGCCGAGCAGGTCATCCGTACGGCACCCCCGGCGCCGTACGACCTCGTCTTCCTGGACCCCCCATATGCGGTCACAGACGACGATCTTCGGGAGATTCTGCTCACACTCCGCTCGGAAGGCTGGCTCACACCGGAGGCGCTCGTCACCGTGGAGCGCAGCACCAGAGGTGGCGAATTCCGGTGGCCGGACGGCTTCGAACCGCTCCGGGCCCGGCGCTACGGCGAGGGAACGTTTTGGTACGGTCGCGCCGCCTCCACGTGCGAAGACGCACGATGACCGGACCCGAGAGCGAGGGATACCCAGTGCGCCGCGCCGTCTGTCCAGGGTCGTTCGACCCGATCACCAACGGGCATCTCGACATCATCTCCCGCGCCTCCCGCCTCTATGACGAGGTGTACGTCGCGGTGATGATCAACAAGGCCAAGAAGGGCCTGTTCGAGATCGAGGAGCGGATCGACCTGATCCGCCAGGTCACCTCCGAGTACGAGAACGTCCGGGTCGAGGCCTTCCACGGCCTGCTCGTCGACTTCTGCAAGCAGCGCGAGATCCCCGCCATCGTCAAGGGCCTCAGGGCGGTCAGCGACTTCGACTACGAGTTGCAGATGGCCCAGATGAACATCGGCCTCACCGGCGTGGAGACGCTGTTCGTGCCGACGAACCCCACCTACAGCTTCCTGTCCTCCTCGCTCGTCAAGGAGGTCGCGACCTGGGGCGGCGACGTCTCCCACCTGGTGCCGCCGCTCGTCTTCGAGGCCCTGAACAGGCGCCTGCGCGAAGCCTGATGGGACTACAGTCGTCCCGTCCGTCTCCATCACAGCTGTAGAGAGTGGCGAGCACACGGTGGACGTGCAGAACAAGCTCGACGAGATCGTCGCCGCGGTCTCCGGTGCCCGGTCGATGCCCATGTCGGCCTCGTGCGTGGTCAATCGCGCCGACCTGCTCTCGATGCTCGAAGAGGTGCGGGCGGCGCTGCCCGACTCGCTCGCGCAGGCCCGGGAACTGATCGGCGACCGCGAGCAGATGGTCGAGCAGGCCCGTCAGGAGGCCGACCGGATCATCGAGCACGCGCACGCCGAGCGCGGCTCCCTGATCTCCGACACGGAGGTCGCCCGCCGCTCCCGGAACGAGGCCGAGCGCATTCTCGCCGAGGCCCGCCAGGAGGCCGAGGAGGTCCGCGCGGAGGCCGACGACTACGTCGACTCCAAGCTCGCCAACTTCGAGGTCGTCCTCACCAAGACGCTCGGCTCGGTCGGCCGCGGCCGCGAGAAGCTCCTCGGCACCGGACCGGGCCCGGGCGAACAGGGGTACCTGGACCCGGAGGACGACGACGCCCCCGAGCGCAGCCACGACCCCGAGACCCTGCGCCGCGACGCCGACGCCTATGTCGACATGAAGCTGGGCGCCTTCGAGGCGGTGCTCGCCAAGACCCTGGACGCCGTCGGCCGCGGCCGGCAGAAGCTGCACGGCCGGATCGCCAGCGACGACCTCGGCGCGCTCTCCGACGAGGCCGGCACCCTCCAGCACGCCAGCGACGCCGACTACCTCGCCGACCTCGCGGCCCTCGCCGAACGGGACGCCCCGGCCGAGCAGCACCGCCGCCCCGAGTACGAGCCCGAGCCGCAGCCGGCCTACGGCTACCAGCAGCAGGCCGACCCCTACGCCGGCTACCAGCAGCAGGACCCGTACGCCGCCTCGACGGGCTACGCGCAGTCGGACACCGGCTCCTACCAGCAGGCCGCGCAGGCGGACCCGTACGGCTACCAGGGCTACGCCCCTCAGCAGCCCGCCTACGAGCCTCAGCAGGCCCACGAGCCCCACGAGGCTCACCAGACCCATCAGTCGCAGCAGGGCTACGCGCTCGACGAGACCAGCCTGTTCGACACCGGCATGATCAGCGCCGAGCAGCTCAGGGCGTACGAGCAGGGGCGCGGCCAGTAGCCTGCGGGGGGCGGCGACCACCGGATTGGGCCGAGAGCGAAAGGTCCAGTATCCTGGCTGTTCGGTCGCGCCTACGCCCGCGATCAGCGCTGCCCCGGGATGCCGAGGGCGGCGTCCCTCTGAGTCAGAAGATCGAAAGCAGGAATGGCCTCCCACGCACGCCTCGACCACCGCAACCCCTTCGTGTTCGACACACACGAGCTGGGGCGGCGGCCTGGTGCGCTTCAGCGGCTGACCCGCACGGTCGACGCTCCGAGGGACCTCGGTCTCGCGGGAGTCATCGGAATGCCGGAAGGCGTCCCGGTGGAGCTCGAACTCCGACTCGAGTCGGTCATGGAAGGGGTGCTCGTCACAGGCACCGCCCGTGCACAGGCCGAGGGAGAGTGCGTAAGGTGTCTGGAGCCGCTTCAGCTCGACGTCGAAGCGGAATTCCAGGAGATGTTCTCGTACCCCGACGCCGACGAGCGGGGCCGTGTGAAGACGGCTCCCGACGACGACGCCGAGGACGACGAGGACACGCTCCTCCTCGAGGACGGCATGTTCGACCTCGAGCCCGTGCTGCGTGATGCGGTGGTGCTCGCACTGCCGATGCAGCCGGTGTGCCAGGAAGACTGCCCGGGCCTGTGCTCCGAATGCGGAGCGCGCCTCGCGGACGACCCGGACCACCACCACGACGCCGTCGACATCCGTTGGGCGGCATTGCAGGGACTCGCCGGTTCGCTCGAACCCGGCGAGAAGGACGAGATGAGCGGCGGCGCGACTCGATCAGCGCGCGCCGACGAGAAGCAGGAGAAGTAGCCGTGGCTGTTCCGAAGCGGAAGATGTCGCGCAGCAACACGCGCCACCGCCGGTCGCAGTGGAAGGCTGCGGTCCCCACCCTGGTTGCGTGCGAGCGCTGCCAGGAGCCCAAGCAGCAGCACATCGCGTGCCCGTCTTGCGGCACCTACAACAAGCGCCAGGTCCTCGCGGTCTGAGCGGCTGGTGAGAGGCACAGTGTCCACGCCGAAGAAGAACTCTGCGGACAACACGGCCTCGTCCCACACGCTTCTGGAAGGGCGGCTCGGCTATCAGCTCGAGTCCGCCCTTCTGGTGCGAGCGCTGACCCACCGTTCCTACGCGTACGAGAACGGCGGTCTGCCGACGAACGAGCGCCTGGAGTTCCTCGGGGACTCCGTGCTGGGCCTCGTCGTGACGGACACGCTGTACCGCACTCACCCCGACCTGCCCGAAGGACAGCTGGCCAAGCTGCGGGCCGCGGTGGTGAACTCGCGTGCGCTGGCGGACGTGGGACGCACGCTCGACCTCGGCTCCTTCATCCGGCTCGGCCGCGGTGAAGAGGGCACGGGAGGCCGGGACAAGGCGTCCATCCTCGCCGACACCCTTGAAGCGGTGATCGGCGCGGTGTATCTCGACCAAGGGCTGGACTCGGCGGCGGAGCTGGTGCACCGCCTGTTCGACCCGCTGATCGAGAAGTCCTCGAACCTCGGAGCCGGCCTGGACTGGAAGACCAGTCTCCAGGAGCTCACCGCGACCGAGGGGCTCGGTGTCCCCGAGTACCTGGTCACGGAGACCGGACCCGATCACGAGAAGACCTTCACTGCTGCCGCCCGCGTCGGAGGCGTCTCGTACGGCACCGGCACCGGCCGCAGCAAGAAGGAGGCGGAGCAGCAGGCCGCGGAGTCCGCGTGGCGGGCCATCCGGGCCGCCGCCGACGAGCGCGCCGAGGCCGCCGCCCGGGCGACGGCCGAGGGCGGCACCGACGCCCCGGCCACGGCCGACGGCGACGCCGATGCTCCGAAGGCCTCCGCCTGACCGACCCACACGACCGAGCGCCCGCGCCCCCTCGGGGGCCGGGCGCTCGGCTCGTCCACCCGCCAGTCACCGGGGGAGCCATGCCGGAGTTGCCCGAGGTCGAGGTCGTACGACGGGGCCTGGAACGGTGGGTCGCCCACCGGGCCGTCGCCGAGACCGAGGTGCTGCACCCGCGCGCGGTGCGCCGCCACACGGCCGGGGCCGACGACTTCGCCCACCGCCTCAAGGGCCACCGCATGGGTGTCGCGCGCCGCCGCGGCAAGTACCTGTGGCTGCCGCTGGAGGACTCCGGCCAGGCGGTCCTCGCCCACCTCGGCATGAGCGGCCAGCTCCTGGTGCAGCCGCACGAGGCACCCGACGAGAAACACCTGCGCATCCGCGTCCGGTTCGCCGACACGCTGACATCAGCCGCCGGCGCGGCGGGCGGCACCGAGCTGCGCTTCGTCGACCAGCGCACCTTCGGCGGGCTGTCGCTGCACGACACCTCCGAGGACGGCCTGCCCGACGTCATCGCGCACATCGCCCGCGACCCCCTGGACCCGCTGTTCGACGACGAGGCCTTCCACCAGGCCCTGCGCCGCAAGCGGACCACCGTCAAACGGGCCCTGCTGGACCAGTCGTTGATCAGCGGCGTCGGCAACATCTACGCGGACGAGGCCCTTTGGCGCTCCCGCCTGCACTACGACCGCCCCACGGCCGGCTTCACCCGCCCCCGCACCCTCGAACTCCTGGGCCATGTGAGGGACGTGATGAACGCGGCCCTCGCCGTCGGCGGCACCAGCTTCGACAGCCTCTATGTCAACGTCAACGGCGAGTCCGGCTACTTCGACCGCTCCCTGGACGCGTACGGCCGCGAGGGACTGCCGTGCAAGCGCTGCGGCACGCCGATGCGCAGACGTCCGTGGATGAACAGGTCCAGCTACTTCTGCCCGAAGTGTCAGAGGGTGCCGCGAACCTCGTCGTAACGGCCGCGCGCGGCCAGCACCTCGTCCATGCGGCCCTCCACGAAGTGGATCAGGCCCAGCAGACGCGTGGCGACCTCACCGCCGAGCGGGGTGAGCTCGTAGTCCACCCGGGGCGGATTGGTCGGCTGTGCCTCGCGGTGGACCAGGCCGTCGCGCTCCAGGGCGTGCAGCGTCTGGGAGAGCATCTTCTCGCTGACGCCGTCGACCCGGCGGCGCAGTTCGCTGAAGCGGAGCGAGCCCTCGTGCAGCGCCCCCAGCGTGAGCGCGCCCCAGCGCCCGGTGACGTGCTCCAGCGTGCCCCGCGAGGGGCAGGCCTTGGCGAAGGCGTCGTAGGGGAGGTCCTGGGGCGTGGTCGTCATGCTTTCGAGACTACAGCGCTAACCGTGGGTTAGCGCCGGGGTCGGCCCCATGCCCGGCAGCCGATGAAGGCCCGACCTGTCCGGCCCGGAGGACGGCCTCCGACGTCCCGGCCCGGGATGCCGGTGGAGCTCGGTCGTGCCAGTGTGGGAGGGGTCGCGCCGCTTCGAGCGTTCCTTCGCCGCTTGGCCCCGCCACCCTAGGAGTCCGCCATGGCCCGTGACGCCGTGCCCCCCAGAACGGCCGCCGCCGATCCCCACCCGTGGCGTGCGTCCGCGTCGGGAACCACCATCCTCGCGGCTGCACTGATGATCTTCGGTGGCGCGATGGCGATCTTCGAGGGCATCGCCGCCATCGCCGAGGACGATCTGTTCCTCGCGACGCGCCACTACGTCTTCGAGTTCAGCCTGGCGGGCTGGGGATGGGTGCACCTCATCCTGGGCGTCGCCCTCGTCGCCGCCGGGTGTGCCGTGCTCAGCAGCGGAGCGCTGTGGGCACGCTTCTTCGGCGTGTTCGTGGCGGGCCTCGGTGCGATCGCCAACTTCCTGTGGGTGCCTTACTACCCGCTCTGGGCCCTGACGCTGGTCGCCGTCAACCTCTTCGTCGTCTGGGCCCTGTGCGCGGGCATGCACCGAGAGGCTCACACCGCGGCGTAGCCACGGCGACGCGAGCCGACCACCCCGTCCGCGACGCGCGCCGGGCCTGTCTCAGTAGCCGAAGTCCTGCGTCCACCAAGGGCCGCCGTCGGCGTAGTGCACGCCGACGCCGAGGGTCTTGAAGTCGCAGTTGAGGATGTTGGCGCGGTGGCCGGGGCTGTTCATCCAGGCCTGCATCACAGCCGCGGCGTCGGCCTGGCCGCGGGCGATGTTCTCGCCGCCGAGGTCGATGATGCCGAGTTGCTCGGCACGGTCCCAGGGGGACGAGCCGTCGGGGTCGGTGTGGTCGAAGAAGCCCCGCTGGGCCATGTCCTCGCTGAACACACGGGCCAGGCCGGTCAGCGCGCTGTTCGCGGCGAGGGGGGTGCAGCCCGCGTTCTCGCGCTCGACGTTGACCAGCCGCAGCACCTCGGCCTCGGCCGCCGCCTCCGCGGACACCGTCACGGGCGCCTTCGGCTGGGCGGGCTCCTTGGTGGCCTTCCTGGACGGCGTGCCGTCCGGCTTCTTGGAGGGGGTCGCCTTCGGCTTCTTCTTCTCGGCCGGAGGCTTGGTCGGCGACGCCGAGGCGGAGGGCGACGCGCTGGGCGCGGGTGCCGCGGGCTCGGTGCCCCGCGGGGCGGAGCCGGGCTGTTCGTGGCTCGGCTCCTCGGGGGCGGCGCCGGACGTGCCGCCCTGCTGGGCCTCCAGGTTGCCGGGGCTGTGCGCGGACTGCACCTGGTCGGAACTGCTGCCGCCGAGACGGTAGTTGTCGACGCCGGGCAGCATGCCGGTGGAGACCGCGACCGCCCCGAGCGCGACCGCGGCGGACACCCCGAGCAGCCCGGTGCGCACCGGCGTGACCGCCTTCTTGCGCGGCCGGCGGTGGGAGCGGGTGTGGAACGCGGCGTCCTGTCCCGTGAAGCGCGTGCCGTCGCCGGGGCCGGAGACCGGCGGACCGAGCGGCTCGGCCCCGTCGTCCGCGCGCCAGTCGGTGGCGTAGAGGTAGGCCGTGCTCGCGGCGTAGGCCTCCGCGTAGGCCTCAGGGTTCAGATAGGGCGCGATGCCCGGGGCGCCGTGGCCCCCGTACGGGTACTGCGGGTCGGACGCGATGCCCGGGGCGCTGTATCCGCCCCCGTACGAGTGCTGCGGGTCGCGGCTCCCGGCGACGGAGTCGTCCGTCGGCGTGACCCCCGTGACGCGGCCCGTGGCGGCGCGGCCGGCGGCGATGCGTCGGTGGCGTCCCATGTTCTGGCCTTCCTCGTCCATGCGGTACTGGCCGTCGACACGTCCCCCCACGGCCAACGCAGCTCACCCGATCGAGTGAGTTTCAGATGAGATTCATTGGGTGGGGACGGTACCGCATGCCACGCGGTGAGGAAGTGCCCCTAGGGACAATGGCCGGTTAGGTTGCACCCATGAGCGACGATGTGCGATTGGTCGCCTGGGTGCGCGGGCGCGTCCAAGGTGTGGGTTTCCGCTGGTTCACCCGGGCCAAGGCCCTGGAGATCGGCGGGCTGAGTGGTTTTGCTCTCAATCTCGACGACGGCCGTGTGCAAGTGGTCGCCGAAGGGGCGCGGCCGGGGTGCGAGGGGCTGCTCGAGTGGCTGCTGAGTGACGACACGCCCGGGCGCGTGGACGGGGTGACCGAGATCTGGGACACACCGCGTGGCGGCTACGACGGCTTCGCCATTCGCTGACCCCGTACGACGCAAGGGCCCCGGCGGCCGCGCCGGGGCATTCCGCCAGAGGCCCTCGGAAGGGGAAACCGCCTGGTGGTTGCCAAGAACCCCTTGCCGTGACAGGCTCCGCACGGAAAGATGATCGCCACACCCCCAGGGCCCCGCAGGAGTCGTCACGCCGCCGTTCTTCCGGCCGCGGACCCCGGGTCGCCGCCAATACGGGGTGTGATCGTGTTGACCGTCAAACTTTTTGGTGAGACGCTGAAAGCCCCGCGCACCTTAGCTGTTTGGCATGGAACAACGGCAGAGCAAAACGTACTCCTGCCAAGCACCGCGGGTGCGAATCCCTCACGACCCATACCGCTTCGGTCGGTCACTCAGTGTGGAGGACCATCCATCATGGCAAAGGCGCTTCTCGGTTACGTCGGCGGCTCCGACCCTCGACTCCTCGCCGAGATGCGACGGCTCCAGCAGCGCGTGCAGGACCTGGAATCTGAGCTCGTACGAATCCAGGCGGAGAACGACGTGCTGACGGCTGCCGCTTCTCACCACGAGATCATGGAGAGCATCGACGCACACCAGGCGGAGCCTGCGCTCACCTGATCACTGCATCGCAGCACATCGACACGCAGTGGTTGGGCAGCCCGTATCAACCGCTCAGTTGTCAGATTTGCAAGGGACGCTCCGGCGTCCCTTCTTTCTTTCCCCCGTGCATCCTTTCACCCTCTTCAACGTCTGGTGTGCCCTTCGCGTTCACCGGCGAAACCGCGCGTTCATGGAGTGAGACCGGCGGCTGAAGGTAGAGTCCAGCGCCGTGCACCTCAAGGCCCTGACCCTCCGCGGCTTCAAGTCGTTCGCCTCGGCGACCACGCTCCGGTTCGAACCGGGCATCACGTGCGTCGTGGGACCGAACGGCTCGGGCAAGTCCAATGTCGTGGACGCGCTGAGCTGGGTCATGGGGGAGCAGGGCGCGAAGTCGCTGCGCGGCGGGAAGATGGAGGACGTCATCTTCGCCGGCACCACCGGCCGCCCGCCGCTGGGCCGCGCCGAGGTGTCGCTGACCATCGACAACTCCGACGGCGCGCTGCCCATCGAGTACGCCGAGGTCACCATCACGCGGATCATGTTCCGCAACGGCGGCAGCGAGTACCAGATCAACGGCGACACCTGCCGTCTGCTCGACATCCAGGAACTGCTCTCGGACTCCGGCATCGGCCGCGAGATGCACGTCATCGTCGGCCAGGGCCAGCTCGACTCCGTCCTGCACGCCGATCCGACGGGCCGCCGGGCCTTCATCGAAGAGGCCGCCGGTGTGCTCAAGCACCGCAAGCGCAAGGAGAAGGCGCTGCGGAAGCTGGACGCGATGCAGGCCAACCTCGCCCGTGTGCAGGACCTGACGGACGAACTGCGCCGCCAGCTCAAGCCGCTCGGCCGCCAGGCCGCGGTCGCCCGGCGCGCCGCGGTCATCCAGGCGGACCTGCGCGACTCCCGGCTGCGCCTGCTCGCCGACGATCTCGTACGGCTCCGGGAGGCACTCAAGGCCGAGGTCGCCGACGAGGCCGAGCTGAAGCAGCGCAAGGAGACCGCCGAGCAGGAACTGCGCAAGGCGGTCCAGCGCGAGGGGCTCCTGGAGGACCAGGTCCGCCGCCTCACGCCCCGGCTCCAGCGCGCGCAGCAGACCTGGTACGAGCTCTCCCAGCTGGCAGAGCGGGTGCGCGGCACGATCTCGCTGGCCGACGCCCGCGTGAAGAGCGCGACCTCCGCGCCCCCGGAGGAGCGGCGCGGCCGTGACCCCGAGGACATGGAGCGCGAGGCCGCCCGTGTCCGCGAGCAGGAGGCCGAGCTGGAGGCCGCCCTGGAGGCGGCGCAGCGGGCCCTCGACGACACCGTGACCCACCGCGCGGAGCTGGAGCGCGACCTCGCGACCGAGGAACGGCGCCTGAAGGACGCCGCCCGCGCCATCGCCGACCGCCGTGAGGGGCTCGCCCGGCTCGCCGGGCAGGTCAACGCCGCCCGCTCCCGCGCCGCTTCGGCCCAGGCCGAGATCGACCGGCTCGCCCTCGCCCGCGACGAGGCCCGGGAGCGCGCGGTCGCCGCGCAGGAGGAGTACGAGGCGCTCCAGGCCGAGGTCGACGGCCTCGACGCGGGCGACGCCGAACTCGCCGGGCGCCACGAGGATGCCAAGCGGCAGCTCACCGACGCCGAGGCCGCCCTGTCCGCCGCCCGCGAGGCGACCACCACGGCCGAACGCCGCCGCGCCGCGACCCAGGCCCGCCACGACGCGCTGGCCCTGGGCCTTCGCCGCAAGGACGGCTCGGGCGCGCTGCTCGAGGCGCGGGACCGGCTCACCGGCGTGCTGGGCCCGGCGGCGGAGCTGCTGACGGTCACCGCGGGATACGAGGTCCCGCTGGCGGCGGCCTTCGGAGCGGCGGCGGACGCCATCGCCGTAGCGAACCCGGCGGCGGCGGCCGAGGCGATCCGTCTGCTGCGCAAGCAGGACGGGGGACGGGTGGCGCTGCTCCTGGCGGGAGCGGCCGCCGAGCCGGACCCGGGGGGAGCGGAGCCCGGCCACCGCCACGCGGGCGCGGCCGGTCACGACGAACCCGCGCCGCCCGTGGCCCGGTTCGTCCAGGCACCCGCCGACCTGATGCCCGCGGTGCACCGCCTTCTCAGCGGCATCGTCCTGGTCGACACCCTCGAAGCCGCGGAAGACCTCGTCTACACCCACCCCCACCTCACGGCCGTCACCGCCGAAGGCGACCTGCTGGGCGCCCACTTCGCCCACGGCGGCTCGGCCGGCGCCCCCAGCCTCCTGGAGGTCCAGGCCTCCGTGGACGAGGCCGTGGCGGAACTGGAGGAACTCGGCGCCCGCTGCGAGGAACTCACCGAGCGGCAGGCGGAAGCCGCCGAGCGGCGCAGGGCGGCCGGTGTCCTGGTCGAGGAACTCGGCGACCGGCGCCGCGCCGCCGAGCGCGAGAAGTCGACCGTCGCCCAGCAGCTCGGACGGCTCGCCGGACAGGCCCGGGGCGCCGCGGGCGAGGCGGAGCGCAGCAGCGCCGCGGCCGCGCGGGCCCAGGAGGCGCTGGAGAAGGCGCTCCAGGAGGTCGAGGAGCTGGCCGAACGGCAGGCCGTCGCCGAGGAGATGCCGTTCGAGGAGGAGCCCGACACCTCGGTGCGGGACCGGCTCGCCGCGGACGGTGCCAACGCGCGCCAGACCGAGATGGAGGCCCGCCTCCAGGCCCGTACGCACGAGGAACGGGTCAAGGGTCTGGCAGGGCGGGCCGACTCGCTCGACCGGGCCGCCCGCGCGGAACGCGAGGCACGCGCGCGTGCCGAGCAGCGCCGGGCGCGGCTGCGGCACGAGGCGGCGGTGGCGCAGGCGGTCGCCGCGGGCGCGCGCGTCCTGCTGGCGCATGTCGAGGTCTCCCTCGGCCGCGCCGAACGCGAGCGTGCCGCGGCCGAGGCCGCCAAGGCGCGCCGCGAGCAGGAGCTGACCGCGGCCCGTACCGCGGGCCGGGACCTGAAGGCCGAGCTGGACAAGCTGACCGACTCGGTGCACCGGGGCGAGGTGCTGGGCGCCGAGAAGCGGCTGCGGATCGAGCAGTTGGAGACGAAGGCGCTGGAGGAGCTGGGCGTGGAGCCGGCGGGGCTGGTCTCCGAGTACGGCCCGCACCAGCCGGTGCCCGCGTCCCCGCCCGCCGAGGGCGAGGTGCTGCCCGAGGACCCGGAGCACCCGCGCAACCAGCCGAAGGCGTTCGTGCGGGCGGAGCAGGAGAAGCGGCTCAAGGCGGCGGAACGGGCCTACCAGCAGCTGGGGAAGGTGAATCCGCTCGCCCTGGAGGAGTTCGCGGCGCTGGAGGAACGGCACAAGTTCCTCAGTGAGCAGCTGGAGGACCTGAAGAAGACCCGCGCCGATCTGCTCCAGGTCGTCAAGGAGGTCGACGAGCGCGTCGAGCAGGTCTTCACCGAGGCCTACCGGGACACGGCGCGGGAGTTCGAGGGGGTCTTCAGCCGGCTGTTCCCGGGCGGTGAGGGCCGGCTCGTGCTGACCGATCCCGACAACATGCTCACCACCGGTGTGGACGTCGAGGCACGTCCGCCGGGCAAGAAGGTGAAGCGGCTGAGCCTGCTCTCCGGTGGCGAGCGCTCGCTGACGGCCGTCGCGCTGCTGGTGTCGATCTTCAAGGCCCGCCCGAGCCCGTTCTACGTCATGGACGAGGTCGAGGCGGCGCTCGACGACACCAACCTCCAGCGGCTGATCCGGATCATGCAGGAGCTCCAGGAGGCTTCGCAGCTGATCGTGATCACCCATCAGAAGCGCACGATGGAGGTCGCCGACGCGCTTTACGGCGTGTCCATGCAGGGCGACGGCGTGTCGAAGGTCATCTCCCAGCGCCTTCGCTAGATCAACTTCACGAGTCCTTCAAGAAGTGAACAATGAGCGTCCCCTCGCGCAGTCTCTACCTATCTAATTCGTCACAGTCCTTCGACTGTTGACTTCGAGACTTGAAGGCATAGTCTCTGCAGCGTTGTTTTCACCTTCAGGTGTGAGCGGCGTGCTCGCGTGCGCCTCGGGAAGACCGCACCTGGCAGGGCTCACCCCCCACCCGGCAGCGCAGCCGGTGGCCCGAGGAGTTGATCGTGACCAGCACAGCGCAGGCGTCCAGGACAGGTGACGGTTCGTCCCGCCCCGACCATCTCGCGCATGTCGTCTTCATCGCGGCCGCCGCCGCGATGGGCGGTTTCCTCTTCGGCTACGACAGCTCCGTGATCAACGGCGCCGTCGAGGCCGTCCGGGACCGCTACGACATCGGCTCGGCCGCGCTGGCCCAGGTCATCGCCATCGCCCTGATCGGCTGCGCCGTCGGCGCAGCCACCGCGGGCCGGATCGCCGACCGTATCGGCCGTATCCGCTGCATGCAGATCGCCGCCGTGCTGTTCACCATCAGTGCCGTCGGCTCCGCGCTGCCCTTCGCGCTGTGGGACCTCGCCTTCTGGCGCGTGGTCGGCGGCTTCGCCATCGGCATGGCCTCCGTCATCGGCCCGGCCTACATCGCCGAGGTCGCCCCGCCCGCCTACCGCGGCCGTCTCGGGGCCTTCCAGCAGGCCGCGATCGTGGTCGGCATCGCCGTCTCCCAGCTGGTCAACTGGGGTCTGCTCAAGGCCGCGGGCGGCGACCAGCGCGGTGAGCTGCTGGGCGTGGAGGCCTGGCAGGTCATGCTCGGCGTCATGGTGATCCCGGCCGTGATCTACGGCCTGCTCTCCTTCGTGATCCCCGAGTCCCCGCGCTTCCTGCTCTCCGTCGGCAGGCGCGAGCGGGCCCGCGAGGTCCTGGCCGAGGTCGAGGGCGACATCGATCTGGACGCCCGGGTGGCCGAGATCGAGCACGCCATGAGGAGCGAGCACAAGTCCTCCTTCAAGGACCTGCTCGGCGGCTCCTTCCTCTTCAGGCCCATCGTCTGGGTCGGCATCGGCCTGTCGGTCTTCCAGCAGTTCGTCGGCATCAACGTCGCGTTCTACTACTCCTCGACGCTGTGGCAGTCGGTCGGTGTCGACCCGACGGACTCGTTCTTCTACTCCTTCACCACGTCGATCATCAACATCGTCGGCACGGTCATCGCGATGATCTTCGTGGACCGGATCGGCCGCCGCCCGCTCGCCCTCATCGGCTCCGTCGGCATGGCGGTCGGCCTGGCCCTGGAGGCCTGGGCGTTCTCCTTCGACCTCGTCGACGGCAAGCTGCCCGCCACGCAGGGCTGGGTCGCCCTGGTCGCCGCGCACATCTTCGTCCTCTTCTTCGCCCTGTCCTGGGGCGTGGTCGTCTGGGTCATGCTCGGCGAGATGTTCCCGAACCGGATCCGCGCCGCCGCCCTGGGCGTGGCCGCCGCGGCGCAGTGGATCGCCAACTGGGCCATCACCGCGAGCTTCCCGTCGCTCGCCGAGTGGAACCTGTCCGCGACGTATGTGATCTACACGGTCTTCGCCGCGCTCTCCGTCCCCTTCGTCCTGAAGTTCGTGAAGGAGACCAAGGGCAAGTCCCTGGAGGAGATGGGCTGACCCCGGCCGGCCGAGGCCCCGAACTCGCCGGCCCCGCGAACCGGGCCGGTGAAACCGGGGAGAAGGGCTCCTCCCCGCTGCCCCTCTCCTCATCCCTCACGCCGCCCTCGCCCGGTCACTGCCCGGGCGAGGGCGGCGGTGCCTCGCGCGCGGGTCACCGGACGAGGACCCCACCGCCGATCCCGGCGGCCCGGCCCGCGCAGTCCTCCATGATCCGCAGCCGCTGCTCGATCCTGCGCCGCTGCTCCCCGACAGCGCAGACACGCGCGGTCTCCCGGGCGATCACATCGAGGTGGGCGCGCAGCAGGGCGACCTCATGCAGGAACTCGGGCACCTGGTCGGCCTCGACCTCCAGATCGTTCCCGGCCGGCACGGGGAGGAAGCGGGCGCCCAGCGAGCGCACCGCCTCCGAGCCCCACACGGTCTACGCCAGGACTCGAAGCCGCCGGACCTGCAGACGTCGTCCGGCACGTCGAGTACGCGCATCTCCCCGTCGGCGTCCCGCACGAACACGTCCACCAGCAGACTCATGACCGCAGTGGATCACCGGTCGGCGGGTGCGGCCAAGCGCATTCGCGTACGGGGCTCAGCCCGCCAGCGCCGGAAGCACCTCCTGCGCGAACAGCCGCAGACTGCGCCACCCCTCCTGCACCGGCATCCCGCCCGCCAGCGGATGCAGTACGTAGCTGTCGAGGCCGAGACCCACGCACTCGTCCGGGGTGACGATCCGGTACACGCCCTCCGCGCGCAGTTCCTCCACCGTGCCGGCCGCCGACCGCACCGCCGAGCGGATGTCCGAGGACTGCCAGGAGGCGTAGGTGCGGGCCTCGTGCAGGAAGTGGGCGCCGTGCTCGGCCCATGTGCGGTCCGGGTCGGCGGACACGTGCAGCAGCGGGGTCTCGGCCGCGGGCATCATGGTCCAGCCCTCGGTGCCGTACTCCACCAGCCGCTCCTTGTAGTACGCCTCCAGCTCCGGCAGGTGCGCGCTCGGGAAGAACGGCAGCCCGAAACGCGCGGCCCGGCGGGCGGCCGCCTTCGAGGAGCCGCCGACCAGCAGCAGGGGGTGCGGCCGGGTGAAGGGGCGCGGAGTGACCCGTACCGTACGGCCCCGGTACGCGAACTCCTCGCCGGTCCACGCCTTCAGCAGCGTCTCCAGCAGCTCGTCCTGGAGCCTGCCGCGGCGGGCGAAGTCCACGCCGAACATCGCGTACTCCTCGGGCCGGTACCCGATCCCGGCGACCGTCGCCAGCCGGCCGGGGCCGATCAGGTCCAGCACGGCGATGTCCTCGGCGAGCCGAAGCGGGTCGTGCAGCGGGCCGATCACCGCCGACACGGTCACCGCGAGCCGCCCGGTCGCACCCAGGACCGCGCCCGCGAAGGCGAACGGCGACGGCAGCCAGTTGTCCGCGACCCCGTGGTGCTCCTCCGTCTGCACGGTCGTGATCCCGTGCTGGTCCGCGTACGCCGCCATCTCCAGCGCCGCGCGGTAGCGGGCCGCGAGCGATGCCGGGGTGGCGCCGGGTTCGACGAGATTGAGGCGTACGACCGTGACGGGCATGGGGTTCCCCTCCGACGGGCGGCTCGGCAGAGGGACCGTAGCTGACGGGGTGTCAGATCGCCAGGGGTGCGGCGACCCGCCCGGGCCCGGACGGGCAAGCACGCCGTGGCCCGCGCGGGCGGCTCACCCGCGACTGCGCATGTGCGAGGGCCGCGCCCGCGCACATGCCCGCCGCGCCCGCCCATTGGACGAACGTCCAAGCCGTGTCCGAGCCGGACCCATGGCCGATACTGGACGGGTTATGGAAACCGTCATCCTTGCTGTAGTCATCGCCGTGGTCGTGCTCGGCGTGCTCGGTGGGCTCGTCATCGGCAGCCGACGGAAGAAGTCGCTGCCGCCGCCCCCGCCCGCCGCGCCCGAGATCACCACCCCACCGGCCGAGCCGCACGTCGGCGACGAGGCCGAGACACCGCGGGACGAGCCCCGCCGGACGATCGAGGAGGTGGACCTTCCCGGTGGCGGCGCCCCCGTCACGGTGGAGGAGCCGCCCGTCGCCGAGGAACTCCCGCCGACCGAGATCGAGATCCCGGAGCCCACCGCGGGACGCCTGGTGCGCCTGCGCGCCCGGCTGTCCCGTTCCCAGAACGCCCTCGGCAAGGGGCTGCTCACGCTGCTGTCGCGCGAGCACCTCGACGACGAGACCTGGGACGAGATCGAGGACACCCTGCTGACCGCCGACGTCGGCGTGCAGCCCACCATGGAACTGGTCGAGCAGCTGCGCGAGCGCGTGAAGGTGCTCGGCACCCGCACGCCCGAGGAGCTGCGCGGACTGCTGCGCGAGGAGCTGCTCAAGCTCGTCGGCACCGATGCCGACCGTACGGTGAAGACCGAGCCGGAGGACCGCAAGCCCGGCATCGTGATGGTCGTCGGCGTCAACGGCACCGGCAAGACCACCACCACCGGCAAGCTCGCCCGCGTGCTGGTCGCCGACGGGCGCACGGTCGTCCTCGGCGCCGCCGACACCTTCCGGGCCGCCGCCGCCGACCAGCTCCAGACCTGGGGCGAGCGCGTGGGCGCCCACACCGTGCGCGGGCCCGAGGCCGGCGATCCGGCCTCCGTCGCCTTCGACGCGGTGAAGGAGGGCAAGGAGATGGGGACCGACGTGGTCCTCATCGACACCGCCGGCCGTCTGCACACCAAGACCGGTCTCATGGACGAGCTCGGCAAGGTCAAGCGGGTCGTGGAGAAGCACGCCCCGCTCGACGAGGTGCTGCTCGTGCTCGACGCCACGACCGGTCAGAACGGCCTGGTGCAGGCCCGTGTCTTCGCCGAGGTCGTCGACATCACCGGCATCGTCCTCACCAAGCTCGACGGCACCGCCAAGGGCGGCATCGTGATCGCCGTCCAGCGCGAGCTGGGCGTCCCCGTCAAGCTCGTCGGTCTCGGCGAGGGACCCGACGACCTGGCCCCGTTCGAGCCCGAGGCGTTCGTGGACGCGCTCATCGGGGAGTGACACCCGCCCGCCGATCCGTGATCGAGAAGCGCCCGCCCCCAAGGTGCAGTTGGGGACGGGCGCTTCGTCATGGGGCCGGTCAGGCGCGCGAGCGGTGTGCCACGTAGGCCAGCGTGCCCAGCAGCAGCCGTGCCTGGGGCGGCCTGGTGGCCGAGTCGAGGCAGGGCGCGCGGAGCCACTGGACGGGGCCGAGGCCGCCGCGGTCGGAGGGCGGCGCGGTGATGTGCGTGCCGTGCCCGAGCGCGCGCAGATCGAGGCCCGGGTCGTCCCAGCCCATGCGGTAGAGCAGCTCGGGCAGCTCGGCCGCGGCGCCGGGGGCGACGAAGAAGTGGGCCCGGCCGTCGGGCGTGACGGTGACCGGGCCGAGCGGCAGGCCCATGCGCTCCAGCCGTACCAGCGCCCGCCGCCCGGTCGCCTCGGCGACCTCGATGACGTCGAAGGCCCGCCCGACCGGCAGCATCACCGCGGCGCCCGGGAACTGGGACCACGCCTCGGTCGCCTCGTCCAGCGTCGCCCCGGCCGGCACCCCGGGGGCGAACTCCAGGGGATGCGCGCCGGGCGTGCGGCAGCCGGCCCGGCCGCAGGAGCAGGCGCCCGCGGCGGTCCGGGCACCGGGGGCGACGTCCCAGCCCCACAGGCCGGTGTACTCGGCCACGGCGGTGCACTCCGACGCGCGCCCGCGGCGGCGCGTGCCGGACCGGATGTCGCGAATGCCCCGACTACTGCCGATCGTGAAACCCATGCCCCCTCCAACGGGTCCGACGCGCCGGTGGTTACGAGACGGCCGGGCGAGGAACGAAAGCGGTCCGTCACCGGTGCGAAGGGCGCCCTCGCGCGCACCCGGTGGTGTGCCCGGCGGCGCGCGCCCCTGTGTGCACCGCTACGCCCACTTCCGGCTGTCCTATGTCAAGTGAATCGTGAGTAGGGCGACGTGAGTTCATTCGAAGGGGTGGCGAATGGTGGCGTTTCCCGGATCGCCATGGCTGGAGGGGTGATCGTAGGATTACTTTGAGTGCACAAGACGGTGCGGCACTTGCACTCGTGGGTATGCCGGGGGCAACCCGGTTTCCCGTTCGAAGGGTGGAACTACCGGACGGGCGGCCCGTTTGACGGGCATTCTGATAGGGCTTGACGCAAGGTGGCGGCAAGCGGTCTTCAGGGATGGGGGCGCTCCAGTGGGCGGCAACGGCGGAGGCGGGACGAACGCTGAGAAGCGCCCCAACGAGCTGCTCGGCTCGTGGTTCGTGCGCAGTGGCTGGTCGAAGGGCGAACTGGCACGGCAAGTGAACCGCCGGGCGCGTCAGTTGGGTGCCAACCACATCTCCACCGACACCTCGAGGGTGCGCCGGTGGCTCGACGGGGAGAACCCGCGCGAGCCGATCCCCAGGATCCTGTCCGAGCTGTTCTCCGAGCGCTTCGGCTGTGTCGTCTCCGTCGAGGACCTCGGGCTGCGCGCCGCCCGCCAGACGCCCTCCTCCTCCGGCGTCGACCTGCCCTGGACCGGCCCCCAGACGGTGGCGCTGCTCAGCGAGTTCTCGCGCAGCGACCTGATGCTCGCCCGGCGCGGTTTCCTCGGCACCTCCCTCGCCCTGGCCGCGGGTCCTTCCCTCATCGAGCCCATGCAGCGCTGGCTGGTGCCGGTCGCCCCGGGCCCGGTGCCGCAGCCCGAGACCGGCGGACCCGCACACCGCGCCCGCGGTGAACTGTCCAGGCCCGAGCTGGATCTGCTCGAGTCCACCACCGTGATGTTCCGCCAGTGGGACGCCCAGTGCGGCGGCGGTCTGCGCCGCAAGGCCGTCGTCGGCCAGCTGCACGAGGTCACCGACCTGCTCCAGGAGAGCCAGCCCGAGGGCACCACCCGCCGGCTGTTCAAGGTCGCCGCCGAACTCGCCGAACTGGCGGGCTGGATGTCGTACGACATCGGTCTCCAGCCCACCGCCCAGAAGTACTTCGTCCTCGCGCTGCACGCGGCCAAGGAGGCGGGCGACCGGCCGCTCGGCTCCTACGTGCTCTCCAGCATGAGCCGCCAGATGATCCACCTCGGGCGGCCCGACGACGCCCTGGAGCTGATCCACCTGGCCCAGTACGGCAGCAGGGACTGCGCGAGTCCGCGCACCCAGTCGATGCTGTATGCGATGGAGGCCCGCGCCTACGCCAACATGGGGCAGCCCGGCAAGTGCAAGCGGGCCGTGCGGATGGCCGAGGACACCTTCGGCGAGGCCGACGAGTGGGACGAGCCGGACCCCGACTGGATCCGCTTCTTCTCCGAGGCCGAGCTGTACGGCGAGAACTCCCACTCCTTCCGGGACCTCGCCTACGTGGCCGGCCGCAGCCCCGCCTACGCCTCCCTGGCCGAGCCCCTGATGGAGCGGGCGGTGGAGCTGTTCGCCAAGGACTCCGAGCACCAGCGTTCCTACGCGCTCAACCTCATCGGCATGGCCACCGTGCATCTGCTCCAGCGCGAGCCCGAGCGGAGCACCGTGCTGGCCGCCGAGGCCATGCGGGTGGCCAAGAAGGTGCGTTCCGAGCGCGTGAACACTCGTATCCGAAAGACCGTGGACACCGCCGTACGCGATTTCGGCGACCTCGCCGAGGTGCTCGACCTCACCGACCGGCTCGCGATCGAGCTGCCCGAGACCGCCGAGGCGGTCTGAGGCACCGGCGGCACCACCCCTGAACCCCGGCCGCGGCCGGCCCTCCCGAACTGCCCGACTCGGCTCCCCCATGCCAGTCATTTCGGAAGGCCGCCCGCGGTCGGCCTGTTTTTGCGCCTGAACCGGCGCCGCTCTCGCGGAGGTGGTTGCTCGCCGTCGTGGTTGCTCAATGCGTGGTTGCGGTCCTTCGTGGCGAAGGTTGCGCCACGATAACGATCTCGCGGGCCCGGATCTCGCGATTCACCGAGGCGTAACACACACGGCGCCTTCGTCACCGCCGCGAAACAACGAGGGGCTTCCACCGAAACCGCGCTGCGCGAATCTCATGGCGCATAACCGGCCCACCCCTCAATCCGCTCAAGGCTCTGCCCGCACGGGGCCGTACCAACGACGAGGAGACGCCGATGGCACCAGCCATCACGCTTGCCGCAGAGACGGAGCTCTCTGCCGCCAACACAGGTTTCATGCTCATCTGCTCCGCCCTGGTGATGCTCATGACGCCGGCGCTGGCCTTCTTCTACGGAGGCATGGTCCGGGTCAAGAGCACCCTGAACATGCTGATGATGAGCTTCATCAGCCTCGGGATCGTCACCATCCTGTGGGTGCTCTACGGCTTCTCGCTCGCCTTCGGCACCGACTCCGGCAGCCTCATCGGCTGGAACTCCGACTGGGTCGGCCTCAGCGGGGTCGACAAGGACGAGCTGTGGGGGACGTACAACATCCCGCTCCTCGTCTTCATGGTCTTCCAGCTGATGTTCGCGATCATCACCCCCGCCCTGATAAGCGGTGCGCTCGCGGACCGGGTGAAGTTCAGCGCCTGGGCGCTGTTCATCGCCCTGTGGGCGACCGTCGTCTACTTCCCCGTCGCCCACTGGGTCTGGGGTGAGGGCGGCTGGGCCTTCGACATGGGCGTGATCGACTTCGCCGGTGGTACGGCGGTGCACATCAACGCCGGTGCCGCGGCCCTCGGCGTGATCCTCGTCATCGGCAAGCGCGTCGGCTTCAAGAAGGACCCGATGCGCCCGCACAGCCTTCCCCTGGTGATGCTCGGTGCCGGTCTGCTGTGGTTCGGCTGGTTCGGCTTCAACGCCGGCTCGTGGCTCGGCAACGACGACGGTGTCGGCTCCCTGATGTTCGTCAACACGCAGGTCGCCACCGCCGCCGCCATCCTCGCCTGGCTCGTCTACGAGAAGATCCGCCACGGCGCGTTCACCACGCTGGGCGCCGCCTCCGGTGCCGTCGCCGGTCTGGTCGCCATCACCCCCTCCGGTGGTGCGGTCTCCCCGGTCGGCGCGATCGCCGTCGGTGCCGTCGCCGGTCTGCTGTGCGCCATGGCGGTCGGCCTGAAGTACAAGTTCGGCTACGACGACTCGCTCGACGTCGTCGGAGTCCACCTGGTCGGCGGTGTCGTCGGCTCCCTGCTCGTCGGCCTCCTCGCCAGCGGCAAGGGCCAGTCCGACGTCGAGGGCCTCTTCTACGGCGGCGGCCTGGAGCAGTTCTGGAAGCAGTGCGCCGGAGTCTTCGGTGTCCTCGCCTACTCGCTGGTCGTCTCCGCGATCCTCGCCTTCATCCTCGACAAGACCATCGGCATGCGGGTCTCCGAGGACGACGAGGTCGCCGGCATCGACCAGGCCGAGCACGCCGAGACGGCATACGACTTCAGTGGTGCCGGCGGCGGTGCCGCCCGCACGGCCGCCCCGGCCCCGGTCGCCGACGCTGCGAGCAAGAAGGTGGACGCATGAAGCTCATCACCGCGGTCGTCAAGCCCCACCGGCTCGACGAGATCAAGGAAGCCCTCCAGGCCTTCGGCGTGCACGGTCTGACCGTCACCGAGGCCAGCGGATACGGTCGGCAGCGCGGCCACACCGAGGTCTACCGGGGTGCCGAGTACACCGTCGACCTGGTTCCCAAGATCCGCATCGAGGTGCTGGCCGAGGACGACGACGCCGAGCAGCTGATCGACGTCATCGTCAAGGCCGCCCGCACCGGCAAGATCGGTGACGGGAAGGTCTGGTCCCTGCCGGTCGAGACGGCCGTACGGGTCCGCACCGGCGAGCGCGGCCCGGACGCGCTCTGACACAGAGAACAGGAGTCGCTGGGTGACGAGCACGAACGTTCGTACGGAAGAAGAGGACTCGGGACCCAGCGGCTATGCGGCGGCCCGGCTGCGTCTCCTCACCGAGGAGGCGCGGTCCGGGCCGCCGCGCCGTGCCGCCCTCGCCGGGCTCACCGACGAGTGGCTGGCCGGACTGTTCACCGCCGGCGCCGGACAACTGCGCGGAGTCTCCCTGATCGCCGTCGGCGGCTACGGCCGCGGCGAACTCTCCCCGCGCAGCGACCTCGACCTGCTCCTGCTGCACGACGGCACCGACCCCGACGCGGTGGCCGCGCTCGCCGACCGCGTCTGGTACCCGGTCTGGGACCTCGGACTCGCCCTCGACCACTCCGTGCGCACCCCGGCCGAGGCGCGCCGGACCGCGGGGGAGGACCTCAAGGTCCAGCTCGGCCTGCTGGACGCCCGGCACCTCGCCGGCGACCTCGGCCTCACCGCCTCACTGCGCACCACCGTCCTCGCCGACTGGCGCAACCAGGCCCCCAGACGCCTGCCCGAACTCCAGGAACTGTGCGCCGAACGCGCCGAACGCCAGGGCGAGCTCCAGTACCTCCTGGAACCCGACCTCAAGGAGGCCCGCGGCGGGCTGCGCGACGCCACCGCCCTGCGCGCGGTCGCCGCCTCCTGGCTCGCCGACGCCCCGCGCGAGGGCCTCGACGACGCCCGGCGCCACCTCCTCGACGTCCGTGACGCCCTCCATCTCGCCACCGGGCGCGCCACCGACCGGCTCGCCCTCCAGGAACAGGACCAGGTCGCCGCCGGGCTCGGCCTCCTCGACGCCGACACCCTGCTGCGCCAGGTCTACGAGGCCGCCCGGGTCATCTCCTACGCCAGCGACGTCACCTGGCGCGAAGTCGGCCGGGTGCTGCGCTCGCGCGCGGTACGGCCGCGGCTGCGCGCCATGCTGGGCGGCGGCAAGCCGGTCGCCGAGCGTTCCCCACTGGCCGAGGGAGTCGTCGAGCAGGAGGGCGAGGTGGTGCTCGCCCGCGCCGCCCGCCCCGAGCGCGACCCGGTGCTGCCGCTGCGCGCCGCGGCCGCCGCCGCCCAGGCCGGCCTGCCGCTCTCCCTGCACGCCGTCCGGCGGCTCGCCGCGACCGTGCGCCCGCTGCCCACGCCCTGGCCCGCCGAGGCGCGCGAGCAGCTCGTCACCCTGCTCGGCTCCGGCCGCCCCACCGTCGAGGTCTGGGAGGCACTGGAGGCCGAGGGCCTGATCACCCGCATCCTGCCGGACTGGGAGCGGGTGCGCTGCCGCCCGCAGCGCAACGCCGTGCACGTGTGGACCGTCGACCGGCATCTCATCGAGACCGCGGTGCGCGCCTCCGAGTTCACCCGCCGCGTCAGCCGCCCCGACCTGCTGCTGGTCGGCGCGCTGCTGCACGACATCGGCAAGGGCTGGCCCGGCGACCACTCCGTGGCCGGTGAGATCATCGCCCGCGACGTGGCGACCAGGATCGGCTTCGACCGCTCCGACGTCGCCTGCCTCGCCACCCTCGTACGGCAGCATCTGCTGCTCATCGAGACGGCCACCCGGCGCGACCTGGAGGACCCCGCCACCGTGCGGGCCGTCGCCGAGGCGGTCGGCTCCCAGAGCACGCTGGAGCTGCTGCACGCCCTGACCGAGGCGGACGCCCTGGCCACCGGCCCGGCGGCCTGGTCCTCCTGGCGCGGCTCGCTCGTCGCCGACCTGGTCAAACGCGTCTCCGCGGTGCTCGCCGGGGACACCGCCGACGAGCCCGAGGCCGCCGCCCCGACCGCCGAGCAGGAACGGCTCGCCATCGAGGCGTTCCGCACCGGCGGCCCCGTGCTCGCGCTGCGCGCGCAGACCGAGCCGCCGGCCGGGGAGACCGCGGCGGAGGGGCCCGAGCCGCTGGGCGTGGAGCTGCTGATGGCCGTACCGGACCAGCCGGGGGTGCTGCCCGCCGCCGCGGGCGTCCTCGCCATGCACCGGCTCACCGTCCGCACGGCCGAGCTGCGCGCCCTGGACCTGCCCGAGGGCGTCGACGGCTCGGTCCTGGTGCTGAACTGGCGCGTCGCCGCCGAGTACGGCTCCCTGCCGCAGGCCGCCCGGCTGCGCGCCGATCTCGTCCGTGCCCTGGACGGCTCGCTGGACGTGGCCGGGCGCCTCGCCGAGCGGGACGCGGCCTACCCGAGGCGCCGCGGGGTCGTCGCCCCGCCGCCGCACGTGACGGTGGCCCCGGCCGCCTCGCGCCACGCCACGGTCATCGAGGTGCGTGCCCAGGACGCCCCCGGCCTGCTGTTCCGGATCGGCCGGGCCCTGGAGGACGCGGCGGTCCGGGTGCGCAGCGCCCATGTCTCCACGCTCGGCGCGAACGCCGTCGACGCCTTCTACGTCACGGGCGAGGAGGGCGCCCCGCTGCCGGGGGAGGAGGCCGCCTCGGTGGCGCGGAAGCTGGAGGAGACTTTGCGGGGCTGACCGGGGAGACCCGGTGACCTGTGTCGCCGGGATACTCTGGAGGGCAGCCCAGACCGATTCCGACCCCGAGGACCGACGCCACCGTGTTCGATACTCTCTCCGACCGCCTCAGCGCGACTTTCAAAAATCTCCGCGGCAAGGGCAGGCTCAGCGAGGCGGATATCGACGCCACGGCGCGTGAAATCCGTATCGCCCTCCTCGAAGCGGACGTGGCCCTCCCGGTCGTCCGGACGTTCATCAAGAACGTCAAGGAGCGTGCCCTCGGTGCCGACGTCTCCAAGGCGCTGAACCCCGCCCAGCAGGTCCTCAAGATCGTCAACGAGGAACTGGTCAGGATCCTCGGCGGCGAGACCCGTCGGCTGCGGTTCGCCAAGCAGCCGCCGACGGTCATCATGCTGGCCGGTCTCCAGGGTGCCGGTAAGACCACCCTCGCGGGCAAGCTCGGCCGCTGGCTGAAGGAGCAGGGCCACTCGCCGCTGCTCGTCGCCTGTGACCTCCAGCGCCCCAACGCCGTGAACCAGCTCAGCGTCGTCGCCGAGCGCGCCGGTGTGGCCGTCTACGCGCCGGAGCCGGGCAACGGCGTCGGTGACCCGGTCAAGGTCGCCAAGGACTCCGTCGACTTCGCCAAGGCCAAGGTCCACGACATCGTCATCGTCGACACCGCGGGCCGCCTCGGTATCGACCAGGAGATGATGCAGCAGGCCGCGGACATCCGTGACGCGGTCGGCCCCGACGAGATCCTCTTCGTCGTCGACGCCATGATCGGTCAGGACGCGGTCAACACCGCCGAGGCCTTCCGTGACGGCGTCGGCTTCGACGGTGTGGTGCTCTCCAAGCTCGACGGTGACGCCCGCGGTGGCGCGGCCCTGTCGATCCGCGAGGTCACCGGCAAGCCGATCATGTTCGCGTCGAACGGCGAGAAGCTCGACGAGTTCGACGCGTTCCACCCTGACCGGATGGCCTCGCGCATCCTCGACATGGGTGACCTGCTCACCCTGATCGAGCAGGCGGAGAAGACGTTCAGCCAGGAAGAGGCCCAGAAGATGGCCTCCAAGCTGGCGTCGAAGAAGGGCCAGGACTTCACCCTGGACGACTTCCTGGCTCAGATGGAGCAGGTCAGGAAGATGGGCTCGATCAGCAAGCTGCTCGGCATGCTGCCGGGCATGGGCCAGATCAAGGACCAGATCAACAACATCGACGAGCGTGACGTCGACCGTACGGCCGCGATCATCAAGTCGATGACCCCGGCCGAGCGCCAGGAACCGACGATCATCAACGGCTCGCGCCGCGCCCGTATCGCCCGGGGTTCCGGTGTCGAGGTCAGCGCGGTGAAGAACCTGGTCGAGCGGTTCTTCGAGGCCCGCAAGATGATGTCGCGCATGGCCCAGGGCGGCGGGATGCCCGGCATGCCGGGGATGCCGGGCATGGGTGGCGGTCCGGGCCGTACGAAGAAGCAGCCGAAGCAGGCCAAGGGCAAGCAGCGCTCCGGCAATCCGATGAAGCGCAAGCAGCAGGAGCAGGAGGAGGCCGCCCGCCGCGCGGCCGCCGCCGAGGGCGGTGCCTTCGGGCTGCCGGGCCAGCAGGCGGGCCAGGACTTCGAGCTGCCGGACGAGTTCAAGAAGTTCATGGGCTGACACGGCTCCGCGCGAGGGCCGACGAGGCCCGGTGCGTACGTCCCCAGGGGGCGCTCTCCGACGGAGGGCGCCCCCTGGTCGTAGCGGACGCGGAGGCCCTAGATCCGCATGCTTGTGCGGCTTTCCTGTCGTAACGTCCGCTTATGAGCAACCCGGCGCCGCCGCGCAAGTCCCCCGACCAGCCCTGGCGCACCGAGGGCACGCCCGAGGAGCCGCCCAGGTCCTCGCCGGGCGGACGCCGGCCGCGCGGCGGCTGGTGGAACCTGATCATCGCCGCGCTGATCGTGTACCTGATCGCCAACCTGGTGCTGTCGTTCCTCGACGAGGGGGACGAGCCGACGATCTCGTACACGGAGTTCAGCAAGCAGGTCGACGCCGGGAACGTCAGCAAGATCTACTCCAAGGGCGACGCCATCCAGGGGCAGCTCAAGGAGAAGCGGGACCGGCCGGACCACGACGGCACGTACACCAAGTTCAAGACGCAGCGGCCGTCCTTCGCGGACGACCAGCTGTGGGAGAACCTGGACCGGCACAACGTGACGGTCACGGCGGAGCCGGTCGTCCAGCAGCGCAGTTTTCTCGTCAATCTGCTGATCTCCCTGGCGCCGATGCTGCTGCTGGTCGTCCTGTGGATCTTCATCGCGCGGCGGATGCGCCAGGGCATGGGCGGCGCGGGCGGCATGTTCGGGCGCAAGCCGCCGCCGAAGCCGGTCGAGCTGGAGCCGGGGGCGACGCGGACCACGTTCGACGACATCGCCGGCATCGACGAGGTCGAGGGCGAGCTCAACGACGTCGTGGACTTCCTCAAGAACCCGGACGCCTACCGCCGTATGGGCGCCAAGATGCCCCGGGGCGTGCTGCTCGCGGGGCCGCCCGGCACGGGCAAGACCCTGCTGGCGCGGGCGGTCGCGGGGGAGGCGGGGGTGCCGTTCTTCTCGGCGTCCGCCTCGGAGTTCATCGAGATGATCGTGGGCGTGGGCGCGTCCCGGGTGCGGGAGCTGTTCGCCGAGGCCCGCAAGGTGGCGCCGTCGATCATCTTCATCGACGAGATCGACACCATCGGCCGGGCCCGCGGCGCCGGCGCGGGCGTCGGCGGCCACGACGAACGCGAGCAGACGCTCAACCAGATCCTGACCGAGATGGACGGCTTCTCCGGCTCCGAGGGCGTCATCGTCATCGCCGCCACCAACCGCGCGGACGTCCTGGACCCGGCCCTCACGCGCCCCGGCCGTTTCGACCGGGTCGTCAGCGTCTCGCCTCCGGACCGCGGGGGCCGCGAGGCCATCCTGGAGATCCACACCCGGCAGATCCCCATGGCCGAGGACGTGAACCTCGGCCAGGTCGCCCGCACCACCCCCGGCATGACCGGTGCCGAACTGGCCAACCTCGCCAACGAGGCCGCCCTGCTCGCCGTCAAGCGGGGGCAGCACCAGGTCACCCAGTCCGATCTGTCGGAGGCGCTGGAGAAGGTCCAGCTCGGCGCCGAACGGCCGCTGGTCATGCCCCTGGAGGAGCGCCGCAGGACGGCCTACCACGAGAGCGGGCACGCGCTGCTCGGCATGCTCCAGCCGGGCGCCGACCCGGTCCGCAAGGTCACCATCGTGCCGCGCGGCCGCGCGCTAGGCGTGACCCTGTCGACGCCGGAATCGGACAAGTACGCGTACACGGAGGAGTATCTGCGCGGCCGGATCATCGGCGCGCTCGGCGGCATGGCGGCGGAACACGTCGTCTTCGGCGTCGTCACGACCGGCGCCGAGAACGACCTGGAGCAGGTCACGAACATCGCGCGCGGGATGGTCGCCCGCTGGGGCATGAGCGAGCGGGTGGGCCGTCTGTCGGCCCTGCCGGGCGAAGCCCAGCAGGCGTACGGCCTGGCGGCGGCCCCGGGGACCCTCGACGTCATCGACGGCGAGATGCGGCGGATCGTCGACGACTGCTACGACGAGGCCTGCCGCAAGCTGCGCGACCACCGCGGTCAGCTCGACGCGCTGGCTGCGGCGCTGCTGGAGCGCGAGACGCTGGAGGAGGCGGACGCGTACCGGATCGCCGGGATCACCCGGCTGGGCAAGGAGGGCGGGAACGGCCAGGTCGGCGGGAACGCGCAGGAGGGCGTGGACGGGACGGCTTGAGGGCGCGCTCGGCCGGTGCCGGTGCCGGTTCCGTCGCCCGGGGCGTGCGCGTGAGCGGGTGGGGGCCGCTGTCGCTGTAGAGGGTGTCCGTGACCGAGGGAGGGCCGCTGTCGCCTATGGCACGCGGGCGATCAGGTAGCGGAAGACGTTGGGCATCCACACCGTGCCGTCCGGGCGCCGGTAGGGGTGCAGCGCCTCCGACAGTTCCTTGTCGACCTGCTCCCGGTCGCCGACGGCCGCGTCGAACAGGCCCGTCGACATCAGCCCGCGCACCGCGCTGTCCAGGTCGGCGTACCCGAACACGCAGGTGACCCGGCCCGAGCCGTCGGGCCGCAGGCCTGCCCGCTGGGCGATGTCCTCCAGGTCGTCGCGCCGGGCGCCGCGCCAGCCGCCCGCGCAGCGCGGCGGATCGGCGGGTCCGAGCAGCGAGCGCAGCACCGTCGAGGTGGTGCAGCGTTCCGGCGGGCCCCAGCCGGTCAGCACCACGGCGGCGCCGCGATCGGCCATCCGGGCGGTCGGGGCGAGCACTTCGCCGAGCCCCTCCGCGTCGCCCTCCACGCAGCCGACCGGCTCGAACGCGGTGACCAGGGTGTACCGGGGTGCCTCGTCGGCGCCCGGAGCCGGGTCCGTGTGCTCGACGATGCGGGCCCGGCCGGGTGCGGGTGCCCCGGGGTCGGCGGGGAGCAGGCGCTCCCGGGCCAGGGCGAGCCGTTCGGGGGAGGAGGGGTCGGTCCCGGTGATCGCGGCGCCCCGGGACCGCGCCATCAGCAGGGCCAGTCCGCTGCCGCAGCCGAGGCCGAGGAGCCGGGTCGCCGGGCCCACGTCGAGCCTTTCGTACACGGCCTCGTAGAGCGGGACGAGCATCCGTTCCTGGATCTCCGACCAGTCACGCGCGCGTGCCCGCGGATCCACCCGGGGATGCGGTCCCGAGTGAGGCCGGTGCTGCCGCACGAGCGTAGGTGTCATGAAAAGCGCCCCAATCCGAGAGAGGTGATGGCGGGCCGCGCTCCGGGCCCGCGAGTCGTGCGCTCGTCCCCCCGTATGCCAGGTAACTCCCGCCTCGCGGTGCCGTCCAGTGGTCGAGTGGCCCTGCTTGAGGACCGGTCGCGCATGTGGCGAGATTTCACCTTCCGGCAATATGCGCCGGTACGGTGTCGATCGACAGGCGCGCGTCGCGCGCGGCGCAACCGGCCGTCGGGGAAGGGCCGGTGAGGGCGGGCGGGAACGCGCCCGGTAACGTCGCCGCCGTCGCCGGCGCTGAGCGGAATACACGGGTGGCCGACCGAAGTACGTGCGAGGCGGCCGAAACGCCCCTTGCGCTTTCGCGGGCCACGGCCACCACGTCTCGTACGACCGGCCTACGCGCAGGATCGTAGGGGTTACTACGCACCGGCTTGATATGAGGTGCGAGGCTTCTCCGCAGATCAGCGCACCCGCCCTCGTCGGGGCGCATCAGTGGCAACTGACGGGTACGTGCAAATTATTTGGGATGGCCCGGAATAGGAACACGGCGGCCCTCTGGATCGTTGTCATTACGTGAGCACGACACAGACACCACCTGTTCTCGCAGCGGAGCTGGCACAGGCGTGGGCCGATATTCAGCGGTACCACCCCGAACTGCCGGACCTCGCCGCCCCCGAGTCCCTCATCGGGGAGTCCTCGTCCGCGTGCGGTCACGAGCTCTCCTTCGAACGGCTGCTCCATGAGGCCGTCCACGGCATCGCAGCCTCGCGCGGGGTGCGTGACACCTCCCGCGCGGGCCGGTACCACAACCGCAGATTCCTCGCGATCGCCGAGGAGCTGGGCCTGGACCATCCCGACGAGCCGCACCCGAGCAGCGGCTTCTCGCTGGTCACGCTCAACCCCGAGGCGAAGCGGCGCTACCGGCCGACGATCGAGCGGCTCCAGCGGGCCCTGAAGGCGCACACGGCCGCCACCTCAGCCGACACGGCCCGGTCGTTCCGGGGCCCGGCGGCCCGCCACGGCTCGTCCGGTGGCGGTGTGAGGGTGAAGGCCGTCTGCGACTGCGGGCGCAATGTGCGCGTGGTCCCGTCGGTCCTCGCCCAGGCGCCGATCGTGTGCGGGGGCTGCGGCAAGCCGTTCCGGATTCCCGAGGTGGCCGGGGCGGCGTAACGCCCGACACGGGACACCGGCAACTCGTGGCTGTCGGTGCGGTGGGGCGGTGAGGGTGCCGCGCGTGGGGGACGAGCACGTGCGGCACCTCGGCATGCGCTCGTCCGGCGGGCGGCGAGGGGCTCGGTCGTGCGCTCGGCCCGGCCGTCGAGGCTTCGGGCGGCGCCTGCCGCCAGGGGTTCGGCCGCGTGCCCGGCCCGGCTGGCGGGGCCTCGGTACGTACTCCGTCGGGCTGTCAGGGCCTGGGTCGGAGGGGCTCCCCGGCGTGTGGCACAATGGCTAGCTGTACTCGACAGTCGCACAGGACCCCTCTCTCCTCCGGCTGACGCGTCCGTCGGGCCACTCGGGTACCGCAGCCCCACGCGGCATACCGTGTGCTCCACCACGTCAAATCCAGGAGAATCCACTCCCGTGGCAGTCAAGATCAAGCTGAAGCGTCTGGGCAAGATCCGTTCGCCTCACTACCGCATCGTCGTCGCCGACTCCCGCACCCGCCGTGACGGCCGTGCGATCGAGGAGATCGGCAAGTACCACCCGACCTACAACCCGTCGGTCATGGAGGTGGACGCCGACCGCGTGGCGTACTGGCTGGGTGTCGGCGCGCAGCCGACCGAGCCCGTGCTCGCCATCCTGAAGAAGACCGGCGACTGGCAGAAGTTCAAGGGCGAGCCCGCCCCGGCGCCGCTGCTCGTCGCCGAGCCCAAGAAGGCCCGCCCGTCGTTCGACGCCCTCGGTGGCGACGACGAGGGCAAGGGTGAGGCCATCACCCAGAAGAAGAAGGCCGAGAAGAAGGACGAGGCCGCTGCCGAGTCCTCCGAGTCGACCGAGGCCTGAGCACCATGCTCGAAGAGGCGCTTGAGCACCTCGTGAAGGGCATCGTCGACAACCCCGACGATGTGCAGGTCGCCTCGCGCAACCTGCGCCGCGGGCGGGTGCTCGAGGTCCGGGTCCACCCGGACGACCTCGGCAAGGTGATCGGCCGCAACGGCCGCACCGCACGCGCTCTGCGCACCGTCGTGGGCGCCATCGGCGGCCGCGGTGTCCGTGTCGACCTCGTCGACGTGGACAACATCCGCTGACGCTTCAGGCGAAGCGGACCTCGTCCGCTCACGCTTCAGGCAACCGGCTCGGGCCGGGGAGGGCCACTGGGCCGTCCCCGGCCCGTAGTCGTATGACAGGAGATCTGTACACGTGCAGCTGGTAGTCGCGCGGATCGGCCGCGCCCATGGCATCAAGGGCGAGGTCACCGTCGAGGTGCGTACCGACGAGCCCGAGCTGCGGCTCGCGCCGGGCGCCGTCCTGGCCACCGACCCGGCCTCCACCGGGCCGCTCACCATCGCCACCGGCCGCGTCCACAGCGGCCGCCTGCTCCTGCGCTTCGAGGGCGTCGCCGACCGCACCGGCGCCGAGGTGCTGCGCAACACGCTCCTCATCGCCGAGGTGGACCCGGAGGAGCTGCCCGAGGAAGAGGACGAGTACTACGACCACCAGCTGATGGACCTGGACGTGGTCACCACGGACGGCGTCGAGGTCGGCCGGATCACGGAGATCTCGCACCTGCCCTCCCAGGACCTCTTCATCGTCGAGCGGGCGGACGGCACCGAGGTGATGATCCCCTTCGTGCAGGAGATCGTCGTCGAGATCGACCTGGAGGAGCAGCGGGCCGTCGTCGACCCGCCGCCCGGGCTGATCGACGACCGCGCGGAGATCGCCTCCACCCGGGACGCCGACGGCGACACGGCGGCTGCGGACGACACCACGGGCGCGGACGGCGGCGACAGGGCCGCTGCGGACGACGCGGCGGCCTCCGGCGGCGGCAAGACCGCTGCGGACGACGCGGAGGCGGCCGGCGGCGACGGGGACGACGACTGATGCGGCTCGACGTCGTCACGATCTTCCCCGAGTACCTGGCGCCGCTGAACGTCTCCCTGGTCGGCAAGGCACGCGCGCGTGGCCGCCTGGACGTGCGGCTGCACGACCTGCGGTCCTGGACGTACGACCGCCACAACACGGTCGACGACACGCCCTACGGCGGCGGCCCCGGCATGGTCATGAAGACGGACCCCTGGGGCGACGCCCTGGACTCGGTGCTGGCCGACGGCTACGAGTCGGGGGCCGGCGCGCCGGCGCTGATCGTGCCCACCCCCAGTGGCCGGCCCTTCACCCAGGAACTGGCCGTCGAGCTCTCCGAGCGCCCCTGGCTGGTCTTCACCCCGGCCCGCTACGAGGGCATCGACCGGCGGGTCGTCGACGAGTACGCCACCCGGATGCCGGTCTACGAGGTGTCCATCGGCGACTACGTCCTGGCCGGCGGCGAGGCGGCCGTCCTGGTCATCACCGAGGCCGTGGCCCGGCTGCTGCCCGGGGTGCTGGGCAACGCCGAGTCGCACCGGGACGACTCCTTCGCGCCCGGCGCGATGGCGAACCTCCTGGAGGGGCCCGTCTACACCAAGCCGCCGGTGTGGCGGGACCGGGACATCCCCGAGGTGCTGCTCAGCGGCCACCACGGGAAGATCGCCCGCTGGCGCCGTGACGAGGCCCTGCGGCGCACCACGGCCAACCGTCCCGACCTGATCGAGCGCTGCGACCCGAAGACCTTCGACAAGAAGGACCGGGAGATGCTGTCCATCCTCGGCTGGGCCCCGGACCCGGAGGGCGAGCGGTTCGGCCGATTTTGGCGGCGGGTCGAGGACGTGGAAGAATAGGGCGCTGTTGTGCGCCGTCCGGCGTGCGCCCCTGCCGCAGGGGGACACGACGTCCGCTCCGACCCGCACGGCTTTTCCACCAGAACATCTAGTTTCCGTTGATGACCTGTGGCATCAGCGAAGAAAGCAGACGAAATGTCTCACCTGCTCGACACCGTCGACGCCGCGTCGCTGCGCACCGACGTCCCGGCCTTCCGCCCGGGTGACACCGTCAACGTCCACGTCCGCGTCATCGAGGGCAACCGCTCCCGTGTGCAGCAGTTCAAGGGCGTTGTGATCCGTCGCCAGGGTTCCGGCGTGCGCGAGACCTTCACGGTCCGCAAGGTCTCCTTCTCCGTCGGCGTCGAGCGCACCTTCCCGGTGCACACCCCGATCGTGGAGAAGATCGAGCTCGTCACCCGCGGTGACGTGCGTCGCGCCAAGCTGTACTACCTGCGCGACCTGCGCGGCAAGGCGGCGAAGATCAAGGAGAAGCGCGAGAACTGATCTCGCGTCGGGGTTCACATCGGGGCCGGATAACATCTGGCCCCGATGGACACCGAAGCTCAGCCGACGGAGCGCGACCGCTCCTCCGGACCCGGGACACCGGGGCCGGAGGGACGGTCGCGTTTCGCGTTGGTGTCGCGGATCACCCCCTGGCTGCCCGGCGGCGGGATCACCCTGTCGCTGCTGGTCTGCCTGCTGTTCCTGCTGCTCGTCAACGTGTTCGTGGCGAAGCCGTTCCAGATCCCCAGCGGGTCGATGGAGCAGGGATTGAGGGTCGGGGACCGCGTTCTCGTAAATAAGTTGGCGTACCGTTTCGGTGCCGAACCCCGGCGCGGGGACGTAGTCGTCTTCGACGGCACCGGGTACTTCGGGAACGCCGACTACATCAAACGCGTCGTAGGCGTAGAGGGAGACCGCGTGGTCTGCTGTGACAGGGAGGGCAGGATCGAGGTGAACGGCCGACAGGTCGACGAGTCGACTTTCCTGTACCCCGGTGACAGCGCGTCCTCGGTGTCCTTCGAGGTGGTCGTGCCGGAGGGACGGCTGTTCCTCCTCGGCGACCACCGCAGCGAATCCAGCGACTCCCGCGACCATCTGGGCTCACCCGGCGGCGGCATGGTGCCCGTCGGTGCGGTGATCGGCCGGGCCGAGGGGATCGTGTGGCCGTTCGGGCACGTGGGCCGGCTGGAGCGGCCGGACGCGTACGCGCGAGTGCCCGGGGCGAGCGGCTCCGCCGGCACGGGCCAGGATCCGGCAGGGACGGCCTCGGGTGGTGCGCGTGGGTAACCGCGGAAAGCCCCGTGGCGTGGCGACCAGCGCCGCCGAGGACCTGCTGCCGACCGGCACCCGACGCTCGTCCGGCGCCTCCTCGAGCCGCAGCCGCGTCGACCGGCGCAAGCTCCAGCGCAAGGTGAAGCGACGGCGGCGCCGCTCCGCGATCAAGGAGATACCGCTCCTGGCCGGAGTGGCGGTGCTGATAGCGCTGGTGCTGAAGACGTTCCTGGTGCAGGCCTTCGTGATCCCGTCCGGCTCCATGGAGCAGACGATCCAGATCGGCGACCGGGTCCTGGTGGACAAGCTCACACCGTGGTTCGGCTCCGAGCCCCAGCGCGGTGACGTCGTCGTCTTCAAGGACCCCGGGGGCTGGCTGCGCAGCGAGCAGCCGACCCGGAAGAAGGACGACCCGGTCGTCGTGAAGCAGGTCAAGCAGGCGCTGACCTTCATCGGCCTGCTGCCGTCCGAGGACGAGAAGGACCTGATCAAGCGGGTCGTCGGCGTCGGCGGCGACCGTGTCGTGTGCTGTGACGCGCAGGGCCGGGTGACCGTCAACGGCATGCCGCTGAACGAGACCACCTACCTGCATCCGGGCAACGTCCCCTCCGAATCCAAGTTCGACATCACGGTGCCCGAGGGCCGTCTGTGGGTGATGGGCGACCACCGTTCCGACTCCGCGGACTCCCGCGCCCACCAGGACCAGGACTACGGCGGCACGGTGTCGGTCGACGAGGTGGTGGGACGCGCCGTCGTCATCGGCTGGCCCGTCAACCACTGGACCGGTCTGGACGAGCCGCAGACCTTCTCCGCCGTGCCCGACTCCACGCCCGGGTCGACCGCTGCTCCTCCGCTGTCGCATAGGGTTGCCTCCGACGATCCGAACGCCATGACCCAGCTCCCGAGCCCTGCGGAACTCCCGCTCGTTATCGGAGTGGTGGGCCTGCACCGGATGAGGCACAGGCGGCGGCACAGAGTGAGGAGTTGGCGTGGGGGATGTGGCGGTTGGCGCACGGTCCGGGCACGACGGCGAGGAACACCGCGGACGGCCCGGGGACGCGACCGGCCCCTCGGCGGACCGCGTCATGAACCCCGGGAGTGACGCCGGTACGACCGAGGGCGGCACGGTGACGGACGAACAGACCCCCGAGGGCACGCGCCCCGCGGAACCGAGGAAGAAGCAGCGTTCCTTCTGGAAGGAACTGCCGATCCTGATCGGTATCGCGCTCGTACTGGCGCTGCTGATCAAGACGTTCCTGGTGCAGGCTTTCTCGATCCCCTCCGACTCGATGCAGAACACTCTTCAGCAGGGTGACCGGGTCCTGGTCGACAAGCTGACCCCGTGGTTCGGCTCCGAGCCCGAGCGCGGCGAGGTCGTCGTCTTCCACGACCCGGACAACTGGCTGGCAGGTGAGCCCACGCCCGACCCGAACGCCCTCCAGACGGTCCTCAGCTGGATCGGCCTCATGCCCTCCGCGGAGGAGAAGGACCTGATCAAGCGGGTCGTCGGTGTCGGCGGCGACACCGTCGAGTGCGCCGGCACCGGCCCGCTGAAGGTCAACGGCAAGCCGCTGGACGAGCCCTACGTCTACCCGGGCAACACGCCGTGCAGCGACGACGACCAGGGCGGCCGCTTCAAGGTGACGGTCCCCGAGGGCTTCATCTGGGTGATGGGCGACCACCGCCAGAACTCCCGCGACTCGCGCTACAACCAGTCGGACTCCCACCACGGCATGGTGCCCGTGGAGAAGGTCGTCGGCCGCGCCATCGTCAAGGCCTGGCCCATCAACCGCTGGGGCACGCTGCCCGTGCCGGACAGCCTCGAGGAGGTCGACAGGAGCTCGGCGGCCCCGGCGGCTGTGGCGCCCCAGGCGCTGGCGCTCGTGGGTGTGCTTCCGATCGCCGTGTGGCGCCGCCGGCGCAAGTGACACCGAGCGCGGCCCCGCCCTGTGCCATCAGCCCCTTCCCGCGTGACCTCGGTCGCGTGAGAGGGGGCTGACCGCTTCCCGTACCGCCGGGTAGGGTGCGGACCCATGGGTGCTGAGAGTGCGACAGATACGGCCCCGCGGAGCGGCGGGACGGGCGACGGCGAGGCGGGCGGCCGGGCCGGGCAGGTGCTGTCCGGGCTGGCGGTGGCGCTGGGCCTGGTGCTGTTCCTCGCCGGCTTCGGCTGGGGTGCGGTCGTCTACCGGCCGTACACCGTTCCCACGCGGTCGATGAGCCCCACCATCGAGGCGGGCGACCGGGTGCTGGCGGAGCGCGTGGACGGCGACGAGATCCGCCGGGGCGACGTGGTGGTCTTCAAGGACGCTGCCTGGGCGAACGCGCCGCTGGTCAAGCGGGTCGTCGGGATCGGCGGGGACACCGTCGCCTGCTGCACGGACGGCCGGCTGACGGTCAACGGCAAGGAGATCGACGAGCCCTATCTGCCCGAGGGCGAGGCTGCGGAGAGCATGGCGTTCCCCACGGTGACCGTCCCCAAGGACCGGGTCTTCCTGCTCGGTGACGAGCGCGCGGGCTCGCTGGACTCCACCGCCCACCTCCAGGACGCGGCCAGCGGCACGGTCGCGCGCTCCGCGATCGACGGCCGGATCGACGCCGTCGCCTGGCCGATGGACGGCCTGCTGCCCCGCCCGACCGGGTTCGAGGCGCTGGGCGGGGAACTGTCCGAGCCGGGGCCGTTCCGGATGCTCGTCGGCATGATCGCCGGCGGGGCCGTGCTGGTCATGGCCGGTGCCGCGTACGGGCCCGTCGCCAAGCGGGTCGGCGGTGCGCGCAGGCGGCGGACGGTGGATGCCGGTGCCGCCTGAGGTGGCGCCGCAGTCCTCGGCGAGCGGGCCGCGGCGTCCGTACGGCGGTGCCCCCCAGGACTCGTCCGGTGGCGGCGCGCGGGATTCGTACGACGGCGGTCTGCGGAAGGTCGCCCGGGTCGTGCTGCTCGATCCGCGGGACCGGGTGCTGCTGCTCCACGGTCATGAACCGGACGATCCGGCGAACGACTGGTGGTTCACTCCCGGCGGGGGAGTGGAGGGCGACGAGACGCGCGCGGACGCCGCGCTGCGGGAACTCGTCGAGGAGACGGGGATCACCGAGGTCGAGCTCGGGCCCGTGCTGTGGCGGCGCAGATGCTCGTTCCCCTTCGCGGGACGCCGCTGGGACCAGGACGAGTGGTACTACCTGGCCCGTACGACCCAGACCGCGACCAGGGCCACGGCACTGACGGAACTGGAGCGGGCCAGCGTCGCCGGAGCCCGGTGGTGGGCGTGTGAGGAACTCGCCTGGACGCATGAGACGGTGTACCCGACCAGACTCGCCGGGCTGCTGCGCACGCTGCTCGACGAAGGTCCCCCGGCCCGTCCCGTCACCCTTGACACGGAAATCGTCTAGAGGGCCGCGAGGCTGGCGCACAATGGGTGGATCGCACGGCTGAAGGGGAACATGCCATGAGCGCGGAGGACCTCGAGAAGTACGAGACCGAGATGGAGCTCAAGCTCTATCGCGAGTACCGCGACGTCGTCGGTCTGTTCAAGTACGTGATCGAGACCGAGCGGCGCTTCTACCTGACCAATGACTACGAGATGCAGGTGCACTCGGTCCAGGGTGAGGTCTTCTTCGAGGTTTCCATGGCCGACGCCTGGGTCTGGGACATGTACCGGCCGGCTCGGTTCGTCAAACAGGTGCGGGTGCTCACGTTCAAGGACGTGAACATCGAGGAGCTCAACAAGAGCGATCTGGAGCTGCCGGGGAGCTGAGCCCCTGGGGTGGGCCTTTTCAGCCGGGGCTGTGAAGGCGGGCTCCTTCCGCGGGGGTGCGGGAGCGGGCGCTTTCGGCCGGGCGTGCGAAGGCGGGCCTTTTCAGCCGGGGCTGTGAGGGGCGGGCTCTTTCACCCGAACGGGCGAGGGCGTTTTCCACAGACACCCGGTTGTCCACCAAGATCCACTCGCTGCGGGTGGGCCGCGTGATCGTTGGCGCCGGAGGTGGTGCCGACATGAGCACGGGAAACGCGCGCGGCGCATTCGGAAAATCACGCAGTGCCCTCGGCAGGTACGGCGAGACGCTGGCCGCTCGGCGGCTGGCCGAGGCCGGGATGACGGTCCTGGAGCGCAACTGGCGCTGCGGCCGCACGGGCGAGATCGACATCGTGGCGCGGGACGGGGACGTCCTGGTCGTCTGCGAGGTGAAGACCCGCAGGGACGGCGGCTACGAACACCCCATGGCCGCGGTGACCCCGGAGAAGGCCGGGCGCCTGCGCGATCTTGCCGAACGCTGGATCCAGACCCACGGAGGCGCCCCGCCCGGTGGGGTCCGCATCGACGTGGTGGGTGTGCTCCTGCCCCGCCGCGGCGCGCCCGTCGTGGAACACGCGCGGGGGGTGGCCTGATGGGATTCGCCCGCACCTGCTCGGTCGCCCTGGTCGGGGTCGAGGGCGTGGTCGTCGAGGTCCAGGCCGACCTCGAACCCGGCGTCGCCGCCTTCACCCTGGTCGGGCTCCCCGACAAGAGCCTCACGGAGAGCCGCGACCGTGTCCGCGCCGCCGTGGTGAACTCCGGCACGGCCTGGCCGCAGAAGAAGCTGACCGTGGGCCTGAGCCCGGCGTCGGTGCCCAAGAGCGGCAGCGGTTTCGATCTCGCCGTCGCCGCGGCGGTGCTCGGCGCGGCGGAGCGCGTCGATCCGCGGGTCCTGGCCGACATCGTGATGATCGGGGAACTGGGCCTGGACGGACGGGTCCGCCCGGTGCGCGGTGTCCTGCCGGCCGTGCTGGCCGCGGCCGACGCGGGGTACGAGCAGGTCGTCGTGCCGGAGTGCGCGGCCGCGGAGGCCTCGCTCGTGCCGGGCGTGTCCGTGCTGGGCGTCCGCAGCCTCCGGCAGCTCATCGCCGTCCTCGCGGACGAGCCGGTGCCCGAGGAGGATCCCGACGAACAGGGCCGGCCCGATCCGCTGCTGGCCGGACTGCGCGTGCCCGGCACCGGAGCGGCCACCGGCATGGGCGCGGCGCAGCACGACGCGGGGCACGACCTGGCCGACGTGGTGGGCCAGCTAGCGGCCCGCACGGCGGTGGAGGTCGCCGCGGCCGGCGGCCACCATCTGTTCCTCGAAGGACCGCCGGGCGCAGGGAAGACCATGCTGGCCGAGCGGCTGCCAGCGATCCTGCCGCGGCTCACCCGGCAGGAGTCGCTAGAGGTCACGGCCGTGCACTCGGTGGCCGGACTGCTGCCCGCGGGCAAGCCGCTGATCGACGTCGCCCCGTACTGCGCCCCGCACCACTCGGCGACCATGCAGGCGCTGGTCGGCGGAGGCCAGGGCGTCGCCAGGCCGGGCGCGGTGTCGCTGTCGCACCGGGGAGTGCTGTTCCTCGACGAGACACCGGAGTTCAGGAGCCAGGCGCTCGACGCCCTGCGCCAGCCGCTGGAGGCGGGCCATGTGGTCATCGCGCGCAGTGCCGGTGTGGTGCGCTTCCCGGCCAGATTCCTGATGGTGCTGGCCGCCAACCCGTGCCCCTGCGGGCGCTTCTCCCGCACGGACGACCTGTGCGAGTGCCCGCCCTCGGCGATCCGCCGCTACCAGGCCCGGCTCTCCGGGCCGCTGCTCGACCGGGTCGACCTGCGGGTGGAGGTGGACCGGGTCACCCGCGCCCAGCTGACCGAGCGGGGCGCCCGCGGGGAGTCCACGGCGACGGTCGCCGACCGGGTGCGCCAGGCCCGCGAACGGGCCGCGGCCCGGCTGTCCGGCACCCCGTGGAGCACCAACGGCGAGGTCCCCGGCCGTGAACTGCGCAGCCGCTTCTACGCCGCGGCCGGTGCGATGGACGAGGCCGAGCGCAGCCTCGAACGGGGCGTGCTGACCGCGCGGGGTCTGGACCGGGTGCTGCGGGTCGCCTGGACCGTCGCGGACCTCGTCGGCCACGACCGGCCGAGCGGGATGGACGTCGCCCTTGCCCTGCAGCTGCGCACGGGCGTCCCGCGCGGTGTGCCGCTGGCCATCGGGGCACTGACGTGAGCGGCGGACCGCCGCACGACCTGCTGGACCGTGTCTTCCTCGCCCGGGTCGTCGAACCCGGGGACGAGAAGGCCGGGCGATGGGTGCGGGAGACCGGAGCGGGGGAGGTGGCGGCACGGTTGCGCGAGGGCGGGGAGCCGCTGCCGGGCGTCGGCGCGACCCGCTGGGCCGGACTGCTGGCCCGGGCGCGCCGGGCCGAGCCCGAGCGGGACCTGGCCGTCGCGCGGGAGGCGGGGGTGCGGTTCGTGTGTCCCGGTGGGACCGAGTGGCCCTCGCAGCTCGACGACCTGGGCGACGCCCGTCCGCTGGGGCTGTGGGTGCGCGGGCGGCCCAGTCTGCGGATGTGGGCGCTGCGGTCGGTGGCGGTGGTCGGCGCCCGCGCCTGCACCGAGTACGGCGCCCACATGGCCGTCACCCTCGCCGCGGGACTCGCCGAACACGGCTGGGTCGTCGTCTCCGGCGGCGCCTACGGCGTCGACGGCGCGGCCCACCGGGGTGCCCTCGGCGCGGGCGGGGTCACGGTCGCCGTGCTGGCCTGCGGTGTGGACCGGCCCTATCCGCGCGGACACACGGAGTTGATCAACAGGATCGCGGAACAGGGGCTGGTGATCGGCGAGTTGCCCCCGGGCGATCATCCGACGCCCAGCAGATTCGTCCTGCGCAACCGGGTCATCGCCGCCTTGACCAGGGGAACCGTGGTCGTTGAGGCGGCCCACCGCAGCGGCTCGCTGGTCACCGCGCGGGCCGCGCAGCGGCTGGGCCGGCACACGATGGGCGTGCCCGGCCCCGTCACCAGCGCGCTCTCCGCCGGGGTGCACGAGCTGCTGCGCGGGGAGGCGCTGATCGTCACCGATGCCGCCGAGGTCGTCGAGCTGGTCGGCGACATGGGGCAGCTTGCCCCGGAGCGGCGCGGACCGGTGCTGCCCCGCGACCTGTTGCCCGCCGCCACCCGGCGGGTCCTCGCCGCACTGCCCGCCCGGCGGGCCGCCGCACCCGAGGAGGTCGCCCGCGGCGCGCAGACGACCGAGGACGACGCCGTCGCGAGACTGTACGAACTCAAGGCACTGGGTTACGTCGAACGACACGGCGACGGCTGGAAGTTGACACGCCAGGCGATGGTCTCGCCTCGCGGCGGTCGTCCGGGAAGCTGACCGAGGGTGTTCGTCCGTCCGGGGGAAGCCGTACTCCCCTTGGGAGAACGCCGAGTTGACGCGGCCCGGCGGTCGCCGGTGGTGCCTGCCATGCCCCGGCGGAGCGGTCAGCGGAACGTATCTGCGCACACGTCGGGCCCCGCTCTTAGCGCACCGCGACACTCCAGTCACGCTACGCTCACGAAGTTCCCGACACAGACCGGCAAGTCGGCACCAGCCCGACAGCTCACCCAGGTACTCCCACTTCGCAAGCTTCTCGGCAGAACGGCTCAAGGCGACGAATGCCCCAGCACACCTCCGGGTCCGACCGGGCGGCCATCCCCCCAGCCGCCCGCGACGGTGGCGGCGTGCGGCCGCCCGCTCCCTCGACGCTCGACGAACTGTGGCGGTCGTACAAGGCGACCGCGGACGAGCGGCTGCGCGAGCAGCTGATCCTGCACTACTCGCCGCTGGTCAAGTACGTGGCGGGACGGGTGAGCGTCGGCCTGCCGCCCAATGTGGAGCAGGCCGACTTCGTCTCCTCGGGTGTCTTCGGACTCATCGACGCGATCGAGAAGTTCGACATCGAACGGGAGATCAAGTTCGAGACGTACGCGATCACCCGGATCCGCGGCGCGATGATCGACGAGCTGCGGGCGCTGGACTGGATCCCCCGCTCGGTACGGCAGAAGGCACGCAATGTCGAGCGGGCCTACGCCACCCTGGAGGCCCGGCTGCGGCGCACCCCCACGGAGAGCGAGGTGGCCGCCGAGCTGGGCATCGCCGTGGAGGAACTGCATGCCGTCTTCAGCCAGTTGTCGCTGGCCAACGTTGTGGCGCTGGAGGAACTGCTGCACGTCGGGGGCGAGGACGGCGACGGGCTCAGCTTCATGGACACCCTGGAGGACACCGCCGCGGACAACCCCGTGGAGGTCGCAGAGGACCGTGAGCTGCGGCGGTTCCTGGCCAGGGCGATCAACACGCTGCCCGACCGCGAGAAGACCGTCGTCACGCTCTACTACTACGAAGGCCTCACCCTCGCCGAGATCGGGAACGTGCTGGGTGTGACCGAGAGCCGGGTCAGCCAGATCCACACCAAGTCCGTGCTCCAGCTGCGCGCGAAGCTGGCCGGCTTCGGCCGCTGAGCGGGTGGGCCTGGCCGGGACGCTCCCGTTGCGGGTGGCACGTCCGTAGAGTGGTTGACGTGCCAAGGATTCGAGCGGCCTCCGTGGCCGAGCACCGGTCGATGCAGCGAGCCGCCCTGCTGGACGCGGCTCGTTCCCTGCTGTCCGAGGGCGGGACGGAGGCGCTGACCTTCCCGGCTCTCGCCGAGCGCACCGGGCTCGCGCGGTCGTCGGTGTACGAGTACTTCCGGTCACGGGCCGCCGTGGTCGAGGAGCTGTGCGAGGTCGACTTCCCCGTGTGGGCCGCGGAGGTCTCGGCGGCCATGGAACGCGAGGCGTCGCCTGCCGGCAAGGTCGAGGCGTACGTACGGGCGCAGCTGGAGCTGGTGGGGGACCGGCGGCATCGGGCCGTCGTGGCGATCTCGGCGAGCGAGCTGGACGCGGGCGCCCGGGAGAAGATCCGCGCCGCGCACGGCGGTCTCGTGGCGATGATCGTCGACGCGCTCGCCGACCTCGGTCACGAGGAGCCCCGGCTCGCCGCGATGCTCGTCCAGGGCGTCGTCGACGCCGCGGTCCGCCGCGTCGAACTAGGCGCGGCCGAACACCCCGACGTGATCGCGACAGCCACCATCGCCATGGTCCTCCACGGCGTCCAGGGCTGACCCGCCACTCTCGCAGCCGCCCTCGGGCCAGCCGCGGTAAAGGGGCGCGCGGAACTGCGCGACCGGCCCACCACGGCCTGCGGCCGACCACCGGTAACAACAGGCGCCCGCCCTCGGGCCTGCCGCCGTAAAGGGGCGCGGGGAACTGCGCGACCGGCCCACCACGGCCAGCAGGGGTCACGCCACCCCACCCCTGCCGAGCCCTCGCAGAGGCACCGGCAGCAGGCGGGACGGCCCCCGCCGCAGCAGCCACGGCGGCAGCAGGGAGAGCGGATCGAGATAGGCGTCCCCTCGTCTCAGCCCCCAGTGGACACACGGCCGCACACAGTGCGACCCCGTCGCCTCCACCGTGCCGATCACCTGCCCCGCCGACACCTCGTCCCCCTCCCGCACGGCCGCCCGCACGGGCTCGTACGTCGTCCGCAGGGGCGGCTCACCCGTGGCGGCCAGGGCCACGGACACCACCCCCTTTCCGGCCACCCGCCCGGCGAAGGACACCCGCCCCGCCGCGACGGTCCGTACCGGCGTCCCGGGCGCCGCGGCCAGGTCGACGCCGCGGTGGCCGGCGGCGTACGGCGTGGGCGGGGGCTGCCAGCCGCGCAGGACCGGCGGACGCACCCCCACGGGCCAGCCCCGGGCCAGCGGCGGAACGCGGTCCGCCGACGGCGGAGCGGGCATGGCCCCAGGCCCGGCCCCGGACAAGGGCCCGGGCGCGAGGGCCGCCGCCGAGGAGGTGAGCAGGGTCAGGGCCAGCCCCAGCAGCAGGCCTCGCATCAGATGGACGTATCGCGTCAGTCGCATGGCACGAGCGTCGCCCGCCCGGCCGAGAACCGCCGCGACCTGTGCACCCTCGACCGCTTGTGGACAGCGGCGTCACCCGGCACCTCTCGGGTTCCGTATACTTCTGGTGGCGACCCGGGCCACCGGGTCGACTTCGCACGCCCCGACGTCGGCGGTCAGTCCGCCGGTGTCTCGCGCCCCTCGGTCCTTCGCGGCAGGCGCATCGGGAGCGTCAGGCGCGGGAGCCGTCCGGCACCCGCGGCACAACCGAGAAACATGAGGAGAACGGCCATGGCCGTCGTCACGATGCGGGAGCTGCTGGAGAGCGGCGTCCACTTCGGTCACCAGACCCGTCGCTGGAACCCGAAGATGAAGCGCTTCATCTTCACCGAGCGCAACGGCATCTACATCATCGACCTGCTCCAGTCGCTGTCGTACATCGACCGCGCCTACGAGTTCGTCAAGGAGACCGTCGCCCACGGCGGCACGGTCATGTTCGTCGGCACGAAGAAGCAGGCGCAGGAGGCCATCGCCGAGCAGGCCACCCGCGTCGGCATGCCCTTCGTCAACCAGCGCTGGCTGGGCGGCATGCTCACCAACTTCTCGACCGTCTACAAGCGTCTGCAGCGCCTCAAGGAGCTCGAGCAGATCGACTTCGAGGACGTCGCGTCCTCCGGTCTGACCAAGAAGGAGCTCCTGGTCCTCTCCCGCGAGAAGGCCAAGCTGGAGAAGACCCTCGGCGGTATCCGCGAGATGCAGAAGGTGCCCAGCGCCGTCTGGATCGTGGACACCAAGAAGGAGCACATCGCGGTCGGCGAGGCCCGGAAGCTCAACATCCCGGTCGTCGCCATCCTCGACACCAACTGCGACCCCGACGAGGTCGACTACAAGATCCCGGGCAACGACGACGCGATCCGCTCCGTCACCCTGCTCACCCGCGTGATCGCCGACGCCGTCGCCGAGGGCCTCATCTCCCGCTCCCGTGTCGCCACGGGTGACAAGGGCGAGAAGGCCGCCGGCGAGCCGCTCGCCGAGTGGGAGCGCGACCTGCTCGAGGGTGAGAAGAAGACCGAGGCCGCTCCGGCTGCCGAGGCCGCTCCGGCCGCCGAGGCTCCTGCTGCTGCCGAGGCTCCTGCTGCCGAGGCGCCCGCCGCCGAGGCCACCGAGGCTCCGGCCGCGGACGCCGAGCAGGCCTGACCCGTAAGCGTCAGTGTTGACGGCGGGGGCCACGGCTTCACCAGGCGCCCCACAGGCGCGGTGAAGTCCGCCCCCGCCGTTCACCCGTGGATCAGCGGAATGTCAGGGGACCCGGCTACATCCGGAACCAAGACTCCGTAGATCTTCGAGATCTTCCAGACTTCGAGAAAGACTCACAGACTCATGGCGAACTACACCGCCGCCGACGTCAAGAAGCTTCGTGAGCTCACGGGCGCCGGCATGATGGACTGCAAGAAGGCCCTGGACGAGGCCGACGGCAACGTCGACAAGGCCGTCGAGGCGCTGCGCATCAAGGGCCAGAAGGGCGTCGCCAAGCGCGAGGGCCGCTCCGCCGAGAACGGCGCCGTGGTCTCGATCATCGCCGACGACAACTCCTCCGGCGTCCTCGTCGAGCTGAAGTGCGAGACGGACTTCGTCGCCAAGGGCGAGAAGTTCCAGGCCGTGGCCAAGACCATCGCCGAGCACGTCGCCAAGACCTCCCCGGCCGACCTCGAGGCCCTGCTCGCCTCCGAGATCGAGGCCGGCAAGACCGTCCAGGCGTTCGTGGACGAGGCCAACGCCAACCTCGGCGAGAAGATCGTCCTCGACCGCTTCGCGCAGTACGCCGACGGCTTCGTGCTCGCGTACATGCACCGCACGATGCCCGACCTGCCCCCGCAGATCGGTGTCCTCGTCGAGCTCGACAAGCCGAACGCCGACGTGGCCAAGGGCATCGCCCAGCACATCGCCGCCTTCGCGCCGAAGTACCTCGCCAAGGAGGACGTCCCGGCCGAGGTCGTCGAGACCGAGCGCCGTGTCGCCGAGGAGACCACCCGCGCCGAGGGCAAGCCCGAGGCCGCGATCGCCAAGATCGTCGAGGGTCGGGTCAACGGCTTCTTCAAGGACGCGACGCTGCTCGGCCAGCCGTACGCGCTCGACAACAAGAAGTCGGTCCAGAAGGTTCTGGACGAGGCCGGTGTCACCCTGAAGCGCTTCACGCGCATCAAGGTCGGCATCTGAGTCCGTACCGGGACCGACGCGCGACCCGCGGCGGACTACCGCTAGGGTCGACCGCAGTCGTCCGCGCACACCGCGCCACGCGCGTGTGACGGACGACAGCAGATCTGACGAGGAGGCCATTGCCAGCATGGGAAGCACACCCCAGCGGCAATGGCCTTCTTCGTATGTGCAACACGTGAAAGAGGCGGGATCTCCATGACCACGAAGGCCCAGAAGAGCGACGACGGCAAAGTACGCGGCCGGTACATGCTGAAGCTGTCCGGAGAGGCCTTCTCCGGCGGCGGGGGCCTGGGCGTGGACCCCGATGTGGTACACAAGATCGCCCGTGAGGTCGCCGCGGTCGTGCGCGACGGCGCCCAGATCGCGGTCGTCATCGGCGGCGGCAACTTCTTCCGCGGTGCCGAACTCCAGCAGCGCGGCATGGACCGCGCCCGCTCGGACTACATGGGCATGCTCGGCACCGTGATGAACTGCCTCGCCCTCCAGGACTTCCTGGAGAAGGAGGGCATCGACAGCCGGGTGCAGACCGCCATCACCATGGGCCAGGTCGCCGAGCCGTACATCCCGCTGCGCGCCGTGCGCCACCTGGAGAAGGGCCGCGTGGTCATCTTCGGCGCCGGTATGGGCATGCCGTACTTCTCCACCGACACCACCGCCGCCCAGCGTGCCCTGGAGATCGACGCCGAGGCGCTGCTGATGGGCAAGAACGGGGTGGACGGGGTCTACGACTCCGACCCGAAGACCAACCCGGACGCGGTGAAGTTCGACGCCCTCGGCTACGGCGAGGTCATCACGCGCGACCTCAAGGTCGCCGACGCCACGGCCATCACACTGTGCCGCGACAACAAGCTCCCGATCCTCGTCTTCGAGCTTCTGGCCGAGGGCAATATCGCTCGCGCGGTCAAGGGTGAGAAGATCGGCACGCTGGTGGGTGACCAGGGCACCCGGGCCTGACCGGAGATTCACCCGGAGCCCGGCCGGGGGATGGACAATGTCCTACCGGTCGGGAACCGTGCAGAAGAAGACGCGACGCAGCCGGCCGCCGCCCCGACGAGGTACCGCAGCCGGGCCTTACTCAAGACACGCAGGAGCAAGTGGTGATCGAAGAGACCCTCCTCGAGGCCGAGGAGAAGATGGAGAAGGCCGTCGTGGTCGCCAAGGAGGACTTCGCCGCGATCCGCACCGGCCGTGCGCACCCGGCGATGTTCAACAAGATCGTGGCCGACTACTACGGCGCGCCGACGCCGATCAACCAGCTGGCCTCGTTCTCCGTGCCGGAGCCGCGCATGGCGGTCGTGACCCCGTTCGACAAGACCGCGCTGCGCAACATCGAGCAGGCGATCCGTGACTCGGACCTGGGCGTCAACCCGAGCAACGACGGCAACATCATCCGTGTGACGTTCCCCGAGCTCACCGAGGAGCGCCGCCGCGACTACATCAAGGTCGCCAAGGGCAAGGGCGAGGACGCCAAGGTGTCCATCCGCTCCGTGCGCCGCAAGGCCAAGGACGCCATCGACAAGCTGATCAAGGACGGCGAGGTCGGCGAGGACGAGGGCCGTCGTGCGGAGAAGGAGCTCGACGACACCACCGCGAAGTACGTCGCCCAGGTGGACGAGCTCCTGAAGCACAAGGAAGCGGAGCTGCTCGAGGTCTGATGAACGACTCTTCCTGGGGAGCGCCGCCACAAGCCGGGTACTGGGGGCCGTCCGACCAGGGGCCTGGCCAGGGGTATGTCCAAGGGGCTGCCCCGGCGGGTCCCACGTACGATGCGCCTCAGGCGCAGCAGACTCGCCCCATGCCCATCGTTCCCGACGTACCCGCGTTCGGCGGAGACCAGGATGACGACCGGGGGGCCGCTCGGCCGAGTGGCCCCTTGTTCCGCGACGAAACGCCGCACGCGCGGCCGTACGACATGCCGCAGGCGCAGCCCTCCCGGGCGGTGCCGCAGAATCCGGAGCCCATGCCCGACGCCCCGCAGCCGGCGCCCGCACCGCAGAAGAAGAGCGCGGGCCGGGATCTGGGTGCCGCGATAGGGGTCGGCGTCGGTCTCGGCGCGGTGATCGTGGCGTCGCTGTTCGTCGTCAAGGCCGTGTTCGTCGGTGTCGTCGCGGTCGCCGTCGTCGTCGGTCTGTGGGAGCTGACCAGCAGGCTGGAGGAGCGCAAGGGCATCAAGGCGCCTCTCGTGCCGCTTGCGCTGGGCGGTGCGGCGATGGTCGTCGCCGGATACGCCCGGGGCGTCGAGGGCGCCTGGGTGGCGATGGCGCTCACCGCGCTGGCCGTCCTGGTCTGGCGTATGTCCGAGCCGCCCGAGGGCTATCTGAAGGACGTCACGGCGGGTGTCTTCGCCGCGTTCTACGTGCCGTTCCTGGCCACCTTCGTCGCGTTGATGCTCACCGCGGACGACGGGGCCTGGCGGGTGCTGACGTTCCTGCTGCTGACCGTGGTCAGCGACACCGGGGCGTACGCGATCGGCTGGCGCTTCGGCAAGCACAAGCTCGCCCCGCGCATCAGCCCCGGCAAGACCCGTGAGGGACTGTTCGGCGCGGTCTCGTTCGCCATGGCCGCCGGCGCGCTGTGCATGGAGTTCCTGGTCGACGGCGGCAGCTGGTGGCAGGGTCTGCTGCTCGGCCTCGCGGTCGCGGCCAGCGCCACGCTGGGCGACCTCGGCGAGTCCATGATCAAGCGGGACCTGGGCATCAAGGACATGGGCACCCTGCTGCCGGGCCACGGCGGCATCATGGACCGGCTGGACTCGCTCCTGCCGACGGCCCCGGTCGTATGGCTGCTGCTGGTGCTGTTCGTCGGCTCCGGCTGATCGTTCCTTCGGTCGTACGTCGGTACGGTCGAACATCGGCGCGACGTCGAGCCCTCGCCCCTTCCGGGCGGGGGCTCGACCGCGTTTCCCGGGGCGTTGGCCGCCCACTGTGCCGAGTGGGACGATTTCGGTGTACGCCCGCACAGGAGGTCACCTCACAGGGGGTCGCCATGACCGCCATCCGAGAATCCATCGACGTCGACCGCACGCCCGAAGACGTCTTCGCGTATGTCACCAATCCCTCCCACCTGCCCGAGTGGCAGTTGAGCGCTGTCACGGCGGAGCAGCTGGACGAGGGGCCGATGCACCCTGGCTCCCGGGTCAAGGTCACCCGTCGTATCGGCAACCGCGAGTTCCCGATGACCGTGGAGTTCGACACGCTCGACCCGCCCTACAGCTGGGACCTGCACGGAGTCGAGGGTCCTGTCAGGCCACGCACCCACGGCTCGATCGAACCCCTCGACGACGGACGCCGCTCCCGGGTCACCATCGAGATCGACTTCGAGGGCCACGGACTGGGCAAGGTGCTGCTGCCCCTCGTCGTGCGCCCACAGGTCCGCAAGGAGCTGCCGAAGGACGAGCTGCTGCTGAAGCAGCAGCTGGAGCAGCCCAGGTAGCCCGCGAGTCCGCACAGCCGACGCGGCTCGCACAGCCCCCGCAGCCCGCGTGGCCCGCTCGGGTCCGCAGGTCGATGCCCGGCCGGAATGTCCGGCCGGGCCCCGGGATGCACCGGCGAGGCACTCGCATCGCAGGCCACCCGTAACGATCTGCGACACTGGAGGGGTTATGCCGAAGCCCGGAGAACTGATCTTCCCCGGATGCGAAGAAGCCCCCTACCAGCGGTTTTGCCGCCAGCAGGGGGCCGTCTTGTGTTCGGTGGGCCGTCCCTGGGCCGTCAGGGCTCCTGGGCCGTGCCGAAGACACTGTCCAGGGCTCGGCGGGCACGCTCGCTGCTGCTGGGCATCAGGTGGGCGTAGACCCGCAGTGTCATCGCCGGATCGGCGTGGCCGAGGTACTCGCTCACGGCCTTGATGCTCTCGCCCGCTTCCAGGAGGACCGAGGCGTAGAAGTGGCGAAGGGCGTGCATCCCGTGCTGCCGGGCGGAGGCGTACGGCTTCCCGGCTTCCGGCGTCGGGATGAGGCCGGCCGCGGCAAGAGCGCGCTTCCACTCGTGGAAGTTGAAGTTGCTCCGCCAAACGATTCCGCCGACCGTGTTCGTGAAGATCAGACGCCGCTCGGTGAGCGGACCGTCCGGCCGGCCCCAGGGCAGCTTGATACCAACAGGAGGGTGACGCTCCATGTGCCAGCGCAGGGCGGAGGCCACCGAGGACGGCAGCGGCACGTCCCGCTCCTTGTTGCCCTTGGGCGGAGCGAAGACCGCGACGCCCCGGATCAGCTTGACCTGAGTGGTGACCCGCAGCGTGTCGCCGTCGAGCTGCACGGCGTCCTCGGACAGGCCGATGATCTCGCCCTGGCGAAGACCGCAGCCGCTGCCCACGGAGACCATGGCCCGGTACCGCTCGGGCAGAGCGTCGCGGACCGCGTGCACCTGGGACGGGAGCCAGGGCACGACCCGGGCGGCCGAGACGGCCGGTGGACGGACCGATGCCGCCGAGCACGGATTCCGGGCGAGGTGGCCGTCGTCCACGGCGGCTGACAGCACCGCGCGGACGTTGGCGTAGATGTTGCGGGCGTAGCTGCCGCCTATCGCCGAGTCGGTCTCCAGCTCGCGCACGAACTCGCGGATGTGGACCGGCCGGAAGGACCCGAGCGGACGCGCCCCGATGCGGGGGAAGGCGTGCCGCCGGAGCCGGGTCTCCACTCCGATACGGGTGTTCAGGTCGGTCGTCTGCCCTGTGATCCAGCGCTCCGCGTACTGCTGGAAGGTCATCCGGGCGGCCTTCGGATCGACGTACTGGCCGCGGGACATGTCGGCAGCCGTCTCGGCCAGCCACTCCTCCGCTTTGCGCTTCTGACGGTCGGGGAAGGACCGGCTCTTCTCGGTGCCGTCCGGCCCGACGTACCGAGCCCGGTAGCGCAGGCCGCTGCCGTAGCGGTCGGTCTTCACCTTCACCGGTTTGCCGTCCGGGCCCGTCTCGGTCTTGTACCAGCGATCCTGCACGTGGCCGGGCATCAGGCGGACACCTCGGTCAGACCGTCGACCCACTCGCGAAGCCGGACGGGGTCGTAGCGAAGGTGCCGGCCGACGCGGAAGGCTGGAGGACCTGAGCGCTTCCGCCGCCACTGGTACAGCGTCTCGACCGGAACACCGAGCAACTCGGCGACGTCGGCCGGGGTCAGGTACCGCTCGGGAAGCGTGTGGACGGTCATGCGGCGGCTCCTTCCAGGGCCAGGTCTCGCAGGGCTTCGCGGGCGGTTTCTCGGTTGAGTTGGAGATTGCGGGCGATGGTGGCGGCGAGGACGGATTCGCCGGGGGTGTGGCCGTGGCCGGCGTACCGCCAGTCGGCGAGGACGAGGACGGTGTCCGGCTCCTGGTCGTGGCGGAGGGCGGCGTGTTCCTGGGCGGCGCGGTAGTCGGCGCGGGCCTGGCGGAGGGCGCCGAGGGTGGTGGAGTAGCGGCGGGACTTGGAGGAGAAGTGGCCGCGGAAGCCGAGCATGTGGGCCCAGCGGGCGAGTGGGCGGTCGGGGTAGAGCGGCTGGAGCCGGGCGCAGGCGGTCATGAGGCGGCGGGCGTGTTCCGGGATGCCGAGGCGGGTCAGGTCTTCGCTCAGGCCGGTGCCGTGGCAGGTGGCGCACTGGCTGAGGGGGGAGTTGGGTCGGTCGTAGCGGTGGGAGCGGCCGGTGCCCTGGCAGCGGCGGCAGTGGACCGGGGTGTCGGTGGCGCCGGTGGTCTCGGCGGCTTTGGTGGCGTACTTGGCGACGTAGGAGGCGACCGCCTGCTCGGTGATGTCGGTGCCGTCGTCGAAGGCTTTGACCGGGCGGATGTCGAGCTGGGTGCCGAAGCGGAAGGTGCGGGCGGGCTGGTCCCCGGCGGCGGGCGCGGAGACCGAGGTGTAGGGGTGGGCGACGGCGGCCCTGATGGCGTCGTCGAGGAGGTCGACCGTGGCCCAGGTGGGGGGCGGGGTGCCGGGTCCGTCGGGGCCGTCGAGGCGGATCACGGCGTGGAAGTGGATGGCACCGCGTTTCTGGAACTCGGCGACCTTGCCGTAGGACAGGCGGGCGCACTCCTTCAGCTCCAGCTGGGTGAGGCCGGCGCGGGCGGCGATCTCGCGGCGCAGGCGGTTGGTGAAGCGCTGCCAGAGCTGTCCGGCGTGGTTGTTGAACAGCACCGCGCCCGCGTAGTCGTACGTGTCCGGGTCGAGGGCCGTGCCGAGGGCGGGGTCGTCGGCCGGGTGGCGGGTGCCGCAGCGGCAGAGGCCCCGGTCGGGGCGGTTGTGCACGCGGCCGAAGGAGGGCGCGGTGAGGGTGGCGAAGACGCGGGGATGGTCGCGGACGGTGGCGGGGATGTCGCGGCGGTCGTCCCCGGCGAGCCCGGCGCGGATGAGGTGGTAGGTGTCGCCCGCGTAGGTCCAGGCGCAGGACGGGCAGCGGGAGGCCCTGCGGTTGCCGCAGGCGATGCGGAGCCGTGCGCCCGGTTCACTCTCGGTGGAGTAGTGGTGCAGGGTCTGGCCGGTGGTCTTGTCCTTGGTGAGGGTCCAGCCGGTGAGGTGGATGGGGTCGGCGCAGCCGCCGGTGCGGTGGATCTGTTCGTGCCAGCGGTCGTAGTCGGAGGCCGAAGCCACCCTCAGCAGGTCGCCGAGGGTGGCACGGTCGAGCAGCTGCTCAGGCACGGGCGCCCTCCCGATTGAGGCGGGTGCCGCCGAGGCCGTTGCAGGCCGGGCAGTGCGCGGTGATGGTGCGCAGGTGACCGCGCGGGTCTCGGCCGCCGAGGGTGACGGCGACCGTGGCGAAGCCGTCGCAGGCCGGGCAGATCCTCGGCGGGGGCGGGGTGGGCTGGGCCATGATGGTGGTTCCTTTCGATTGCGGTTGGAAGGAACGGCCCCGGGTGGCGGCGTGCTTGGCGGCTTGTGCGCCACCCGGCGGCCTTTCAGCGAGTGGTGCGGAGCCCCGGCGGGTGCGGCCCTTGGCCGCGTACATGGCCGCATCGGCGGCGGCGAGGGCATCGGGCAGAGTCCGCACCGGAAGTTCGGCCACCTGGCAGACGCCGACCGAGGCGGCCAGCGGGAGGAACGTCCCGTCGTAGGGCAGCGGTTGGTGCAGTGCGGCGCAGAGTGCGTCGAGGTCGGCGGCGGTCAGGTCCTGGACGACGGCGACGAATTCGTCTCCGCCCAGGCGTCCGGCGGTGCCGCCATGTCCGCACCAGGCTTGGAGCCGTTCGGCGGTGGCGATGAGGGCGGCGTCCCCGGCGGCGTGGCCGTGGGTGTCGTTGAGGTTCTTGAAGTGGTCGAGGTCGACCAGGAGCACGGCGGCGTTCGGGTGCCGGCGGATGCAGTGTTCGGCGCGGGCGGTCCATCCGGCGCGGGTGTGCAGGCCGGTGAGCGGGTCGCGGCGGGCGCAGGCGAGACGGCGGGTGAGGATGCCGCCGTGCAGGGCCCAGCCGAGTAACGGCACGATGCTCACGGCTGTGTGCAGGTCCATGACGTTGTCCCCTTGGCGATGACGGTTGGCTTGGCGGAACCCGGCCCCAGGAGCGGCGGCGTGCTTGGCGGCTTGTGCGTCGCCCCTGGGACCGGTCAGCGACGCTTGGCGTCGGCGGTGATCAGAGAGCGGATGACCAGGGCGCAGACGGCTACGGACGCGCCGGTGACGGCGACGGCCAGGAGCATCGAGACCAGGACGGCCCCGACGACCAGGACCACGGCCGTACCGGTGCCGACCAGAGCGAGGATTGCGCCGGGAGTGACCTGGACCGTCGGGCGAGTCGACGCGACCGGGGCCGGGGCGGACGTCGGGTGGTGCTGGACCACGCTGGTCGGCTCGATGACGGCGGGCGGGGTGACGAGCCCGGTCGGGGTGGGCATGGTGGGGAGCTTCGGGCGGAGCATGGGCGGTTCTCCCTTCGGGGCGGATCAGTCGATGAGGCTGTTGATCGCGGGGGCGAGGACGCTGTCGGCGGCGAGGAAACCGCCGAGGAGCAGGACGGCGATGAGCCAGGCGGGCGGGCGGATCAGCTTGACGCCGAGCCAGCCCACGACGAGGAGGGCGAACCAGAGCGGGACTTCCATGGCGGTGATCTCCTAGCGGACGGTGCAGCGGTGGGTGCGGGCGGCGAGCTGGGCGGCGGTCTGGCTGGAGTAGTCGGCGGACCAGCCGCAGCGGTCGGCGGTACACACGGCCGCGTACTTGGTCCGGCCGTGGCGGTCGCGGTGGGTGCCGATCTGTACGGGGCCGATCTGCATGACGGAGTGGAAGCGGTCGCGGGCGGGCATGGCGATCAGTCCTTCCGGGGGGTGGTGGGGTCGGGGAAGCTGGCGCGGATGCCTGCGGCGGTGGCCGGGTCGGTGGTGCGCTGGGCGGCTTCCTCGGCGAGCAGGTGGGCGAGGTAGGGCCGGTTGGCGGCGGTCATCTCGCGGGCGCCGTCGAGGTAGTCGGTAGGGGTCAGGTCGGCGGGGTCGGAGGTCATCGGTCGTCCTTTCTGGGTCAGGTGAGTTGGGCGGCGATGGCGTCGGCGAGTTGGGGCGGGACGCCGAGGCGGGCGCGCAGGGTGTCGGTGTCGATCGGGGTGCCGGTGCGGACGCGGTGGGCTTCGGCGATCTTGCGGGCGTGGTCGACGAGCGCGGTCGGGACCGTCGGGGCCGGGGCGGGCGGAAGTGCGGGGGCCTCCTGGACGGGGAGTGGTTCGGGGTCCGGTTCGGGCGTGGAGGCCACGGGCTCCGCATCCGGCTCGTGCGCCCCGGCGGGTGCCGGCGGTTCGGTTACCGGGTCCGCGGGCGAGTGGGCGAGGAGGGTGCCGCCCATGAACGCGAGGGCGGGCCAGGCGGCGACGAGGATGCGCAGCCATGCGGGGACGTCGGTGAGGTCGAGGAGTCCGGCGGTGGCGATGTTGGCGCCGAGCGAGGCGAGCAGGGCGATGAGGAACCAGCACCAGGCGAGCTGGGAGGGGCCGTGGGTGCGCAGTCGTCGCCAGGCGGCGACCAGGAGCAGGTCGACCGAGATGGGGTAGGCCCAAGCTTTCCAGCCGTCCTGTCCGGCTGCGGCGGCCAGGTCGTGCAGGTGGGCGAAGGACAGGGCTCCGGCGATGACGGCCTGGACAAGTACGGCATCCAGACGGAGGGAGCGGGCTGGTGTCTTCATGACCGGCTCCGGGGGCCTCGGCCCAGAGCACGGGCTACGGCATCGCGGTCGGTCGGGGTGTAGGCGGTGCGGACTCCGGAGATCGACAGTCCGGCCGCATCGGCCAGGGAGGCCAGCGTGTAGGGCCGGGGGCCGGTGAATTCCCGCGCGTAGGCCAAGTGGGCGCGGATCTGGCGGTCCAGCTGATCGCGGGTCTCTCGCAAGGCTGCGAGCTGAGCGAGGAAGTCGTCCGGGAGGAGGTCATCCAGCGCTGTCAGAGACTGAAGCATGAGAAGGGCTCTCCTTCAGGCATGGAGGGGGTAGGGATCCGGCGCGAGGAGCGGTCACGCCAGCCGGAAGCGGGGGTTGGTCAGGCAGTGGCGGGGGCTGTCTTGGACAGCGGCACCCGGGCCGACGGCAGCGCGGTAACCGCGGGCCGGAAGGGCGCCAGGGCAGGCAGGTCCGGGGTCACGTCGGCGTGCCTGTTGCAGATGTTCACGGCCTGGCGCAACGAGGTGTGCGGGGCGCGTATGCGGTGCCAACCACCGGTCGAGTCGCCTGCGATGGCGAGGCCGCGCGTCTCGGCGGGGATCTGGATAGCGGCCAGGACGGCGTCCGGGGAGATGTCGCCGAAGGCCATGTTGGCGGAGGTCTCGTCGTTGACGCGGTGGGCGGTGCGGCCGGTGAGCTGGGCGCGGAGCATGGTGATGCCCTTGCCGAGTTCGGAGCCGAAGCGCTGTCCGCAGATTTCGAGGTAGATGCCGGCGGCGCGGCCGAGTTGGGCGAGGCGGACCAGGGCGGTGATGATGCGGTCGCGCCGCCTCTCCTGCTCCTTGTTGGCGAAGAGGGCGAGTTCGGCGACCTCGTCGACCAGGACCACGATCGGCACCGGGCGGATCTCTTCGGGCAGATCCCAGATGTCAGCGGCGATCTCCGCATCCGGCACGTCAGCGGTGATGCGCTGCTCGGCGCGGATGAGCTGGTAGACGCCTTCCATGTGGTCGACGAGCGCGTCGAGGAGGTCGGCGGCCGTGTCGGGGTTGTCGGCGAGGGCGGAGAACCGGCGGGCCAGCGGGAACAGCTCCACCCCTTGCTTGCAGTCGATCCCGACCAGGGCGGCGTCCATCGAGGCCAGCCCGGCAACGAGGTTGCGCTGGTAGACGGACTTGCCGGACTCCGTGGCGCCGAGAGTGAGGGCGTGTGGGACGGCACGGTAGTCGCGGTAGTGCACCGAGCCGTCCTCGCGCAGGGCGACCGGCACGCGCATCGGGCGGGTGTCCAGCTTGGCGGGCATCTGCACGCGCTTGAGCACGTCGTATCCGGTCATCCGCACTTCCACGACCCCCGAGCGCACCTCACGCGAGGTCACGCCGTACATCGAGAAGGAGTGCCGCAGCCGGTCGGAGGCGGCGGCGACGTCGAAGGCATCCTGACCGGGGCGCAGGCCCAGCCGCAGAACCAGGCCGGTCCGGGTCGGCCGGAAGCCCCGGATGCGCGGCGGGCGAGATTCCGGCATGGGCCGGTTGGTGACACGGGCCAGGGCTACGCGCCAGCGCGAGGGCGGGACCGTCAGACCGCAGGCGTCCATGACCGAGGCGTAGCGGACCAGGACGCGCAGCGTGGCGAGGATGACCCCGAAGGTCAGCCAGTACCAGGCGGGCCGCCGCCACCGCAGGAGACCCGCAGCGGCGACGGCCAGCACGAGGATGGCCAGGAAGCCGGTCATGATCAGGCCGCCTTGGAGTTCGCGGCAGCGGCGACGAGGGACGTGACCGCGACGGCGCGGAAGGCGATGCCGTGCCGCTTCTGGCCGTTGAAGTCGTTCTCCCACGGCCGGGCGATGAGGCCCGTGAGCGCGACCGGCGTGCCCATGGCCAGTTCACCGGTGATGCCGGGCTCCGGGACGGTGACGGAGAGGATCTCCACCTCGTCGTTCGCCGCGAACATCACGTCGACCGTCATGAGCTTGGCACCGGTCTCGGTGTCGGTGGCGATCTCGCCGGTACGGCGGTCGCGCACCTTGGGCTGAGGGGTCTTGGCGACCATCACGGTCGCGGCGGAGGTGTCCACGGGAATCTGACGCATCGTCTTGTCTCCTGCTGTGGTGTGGTCTTGGCCGACGTTCCGTCGGTGAGATCAGGAGACCGTGAGAAGGGGTGGACGCATCACGGCCCGTATGGACGTTTAGGGACGTCTGAGCTACCGTCAAAACGTCCCTACGGGTCCCGAGGAAGGGCACGTCATGGCGAACGAGCGTTTACGCGCAGCGATTTCGGCGAAAGGCGAGACGATCCAGTCCGTTGCCGAACATGTCGGAGTCGACCCCAAGAGCGTCGAGCGCTGGATCACCACGAACCGGACTCCGCACCGAGGGCACCGCTGGAAGGCCGCAAGCTTCCTCGGAGTCGACGAGGTCTACGTCTGGCCGTCAGTCGAGAAGCAGGCCGAGAAGGCAAGCGCGTCCGAGCTGATCACGTACTACCCGCACCGGGGTGCGGTCCCTGCCACGCTGTGGTCCTCCCTGATCGAGACGGCGACGGACCAGGTCGACATCCTGGTGTACGCGGGACTGTTCCTCTTCGACAGCCACCCGGACCTGCCGGACCAGTTGGCCGACAAGGCGAAGGCCGGCGCCCAGGTCCGCATCCTGCTGGGAGACCCGGAGTCCGAGGCCGTTCGCCAGCGCGGCGAGGAGGAGGGCATCGGCGACGACCTGGCGGCGCGGGCCCGGATCACTCGCCGGTACTTGCAGCCCGCCATATCGACGCCGGGCGTCGAGATCCGGCTGCACGACACGATCCTCTACAACTCGATCTACCGGTTCGACGACGACGTTTTGGTGAACCCCCACGTGCTGGGAGCTCCCGCAGGACAGAACCCGGTGATGCACTTCAAGTACCTGCCTGGAGCCCGGACGTTCCGGCACTACATGCGAAGCTTCGACTACGCGTGGGAGCAAGGCCGGACGGCATGACAGGGACCGGCGTGCGACGCTGAACGCATGGCACGCGTCGACTACTTCAACGATCCGAACGCCCCGAAGGCGAACAGCCTCGTTCCTTCTGTGACCGCCGTAGCCCGCAACGAGGCCGGTGAGGTCCTGTTGATCCACAAGACCGACAACGACCTGTGGGCCCTGCCCGGAGGCGGCATCGACCTGGGCGAGTCAGCACCCGACGCGGCTGTACGGGAGACCAAGGAAGAGACCGGGTTCGACGTCGAGGTGACCGGCCTGGTCGGCATCTACACGAACCCCGGGCACGTCATGGCGTACGACGACGGCGAGGTCCGCCAGCAGTTCTCCATCTGCTTCCACGCGCGCATCGTCGGCGGCCAGCTGCGGACGAGCAGCGAGAGCAAGGAAGTCGCGTTCGTCGACCCGAGCAAGCTGGACGAGCTGAGCATCCACCCGTCGATGCGCATGCGGATCGAGCGCGGCCTGGCCGACCGGATCGAGCCCTACATCGGCTGAGGCTTCCCGGAACGATCGCCCGGCAGATGCCGGTGCAGCAATCGAATCGCAGGGGCGTGGTCGTAGTACTCGGCTACCTGGAGCGGTGTCTGGCCCTTCGCGTCGGGCAGTTCCGGATCTGCGCCATATGCGAGGAGCACCGCCGTCGTTGCCACAGTTAGCGGACCACCGCTCTGCAACGCCACGTCGCCTTCTGTCCCGATCGCGTGTGTCAGCGGAGTAGCACCGTGGCCCTCGTCAGGGTCTGCGCCAGCATCGAGCAACCGAGCCAGGAGTCCCACGTCCTGGTGTTCCACTGCGAAGAGCGTCGGAGGCCACCAAGTGCTTCCGTCGATGACTGCCCGTTGGGTCGGTGGTAGCGACGTGAACGCCGCGATCCGCCGCTGGGTGTGCTCCACGGCAGTGCCAAGGTAGGGACGTGCCTTGCTGATCGCGTTGTGCACCTCGCTGCCCGGTTCGTAGCGGACCAGGATCTCGTCGATCCGGGCGTCGAAGTCGAAGGACTGCCCGGCGGGGCCGGTCGTCATATCCGCGAAGATCAGCGCGTCGAGTACTGGGGAGTCTTCTCGCTCGTAGACGGCCAGCTCTGCTGACAGTCCGCGCTGCTCTGCCTCGTACACAGCCCCAGAATGGTGGGCGACCAGTCGCACCAGACGTGCCGGCGCATTCAGAGCTTCCAGATGCCGGGCGCCGTCAAGTGGGTGGAACCCGGTTTGCCGCAGCTCGGGTGCGTAACCGATGTCATGGAGCCATGCTGCGGCGACGAGGAGATCACGATCGGCCGCACACACAGCCGCGGAAGCCTCGCTAGCTCGAGCAGCCACCGCCTGAGTGTGCAGCCAGCGGTTCCCGAGCTGGGGGAGCAGAGACTCGGCGAGTTCGGCCGCTCCCTGGGGCGTGTCCAGTGCAGAAGACATGCCTGGAACGGTAGCCGAGAGGATCGGTGGGCCGACAGGTCACGATCGAGTGGGTTCGATCATGGGCGCGGTACAACTTTCCCTACTTCATCAAGGGCGCTTCCGCCGCCCAAGGCGGCGTCGCGCGCCCGTCGCCCCGGGCCTGCGCTCCTGTCTACGCCCCGCTCCAGCCCGGATCGCCGGCCGCGCGCCATTGTGGGGCTAAGGGCTTGATGAGGGTGAACCCGAGCTGATCCGTCGGATGCCCGCCAGGACAGTTGCCTCCGGCGGGGGCGCTCAGGCTCCGGGATGACCGGGGCCAGTCATGCGGGTGCGGGGCGGTTCGTGGTGCGGGTGGGGAGCTGTCATCCCGCCTTCCGTCGACCCAGGCAAGCCGAGCAGACACGGGTCTTGGCGTCCAGGTCGTTCGTACAGTGGCGCGCTCCACCTGGACGCCAAGACCCGCGCCTGCTCCACAGACGTGTGGGTCGACGGCAGACGGGATGACAGCGAGGCACGCTGTGGCTGGCGCCGATTGGATCCACGGCGTACCCCAGGGCTAACAGGCGGCTCCTTCCGTGAGCGAAAAAGGGCAGGTCGGCGGCTCCGACTTCGCCGCCGTGCAGACGCGCGCTCTTTCGTCACGTGTTCAATCGCGATGGATCCCGTACCCAGCCCTGGAGAACCGGGCAAGCCATCCAGAGGAGACCATAAACGCCCCTGCGTCATCTGGTGAAATCTGCGTCAGGTTATTTTTCTCAAGTTCTTTCGCACGTCGCCTCATTTCGCCACGGTCCCCAAATCCGAATAGATCGAAATCTTCGAACTGGCAATCTCCGCCATTGTCGGCCATGTCATCCAGCAGTCTCCAGCCCGCCGCAGAAACACCCTCCCTTGCGCTATATTCATCCGACACCTGCGCCAACCAAGACTGCAGGAGCTCCAGATGGTCCTTCTCCCCGGCGCCGATTATTCCTTCGTCATGCAGCCAGAAGCTGAAATCCTCGCAAGCCTGGAGAGTGTCTCTGAGGTTGCATCTCAGCACCTCATAGAGATACTGAAAGCCGACCGGGTCGACCGGCGGCGATCCACCCAATGAGAACTCCTCAATCCGGGCCTCAAGAGCTTTTATCGCGTCATCCTTAGATAGAGGTTCAACCTTTATGGGCTGACACAAGCGACCTTGGAGTCGCGGCGATGCCACCGCCGTACGCACTACACCGCGAGCCCCACAAATTACCCATCTCAGGCCGGGCTCGGCGAGAATCGTATCGCGAATTTCCTCGAGTACCTGTCGCGCCGCATCCGAGCTGACAAGAAGCTCCAGATTATCTAGGACGCAAACGAAGTATCCGCATCCAGGGGGGTCAAAGCACTCCCTTACCCAAGCGCGGACCGTGTTGGCCAGACCGGACTCCGCGAATGCAGAGTTCGAGGATTCACCCCTGCCGCCAGAGAAGCCCAGTCCGGCAAAGTTGACGCCTCCGGAGATCGATGTCATGAGAGGTGAATTCATCCACTTATCAATCTCTTTCACTTTCGGAGTGCGATATCCCCAGGATTTCAAGTCATCGTGATACCGAATGAACGCCGCCGCGATTGCTCGGTAGACCTTGGCTTCAAGTAGACTCGTGCCCTCCTTGGCGGCGATCTGAAATCTCTCATCGACTGGAAGCATGATGGGGAGGCGAGACTTGTCGCTATTCCTCTTCATGCGATAGCTCGCCACGGTCATCAGGCTCGTCTTCCCAACCCCGGCCTCGCCTTCAATCGTCACATGGCTTGAAGAGGAAGATAGCCGATTGATCAGACGACGAGTATGGCTCTCTCTCCCCACAAGCAACCTCTCCCCTATCGCCGTCGGTGGGAGAGAATCGGTATTGTAGGGACTCTGCATAAAGCCCAGATCTGTCCAAATTTCCATGGTGCAATAACCTGTCAGCTGTTGAAAGCGTCAATAACTGATCCTGGACTGGCTCCTATCATTGTCAGCCGTGACGAGAAAGTTTTCCAGTCGGCGCCAGGGATTGCACGCTGTCCGTGATCAGCTTTATGGGCCCTCGAAGCGACCGGTATGGACATCGCTGACCGATCTCGGTTAGAGCTGCGGATTAGAACGTGGGGCGGACGTGGGCGAAGGCAGCGATCGTGATCGCAGAGCCCTTGGGCCGTCCCTGGGCCGTGCGCGGCCGACCGAAGCTGACAGACGGCACCCACAGGTGACCACCCCCACCCCGCTCTGGCCTGGGCCCCCAGAGTTGATCTGCCACACTGGAAGGGTTATGCCGAAGCCCGGAGAACTCACCTTTGTCGCGCCGCGCGGAGCCAAGAAGCCGCCGCGGCATCTCGCCGATCTCTCGCCCGCCGAACGCAAGGAGGCGGTGGCCGAGGTCGGGGAGAAGCCGTTTCGTGCCAAGCAGCTCTCGCAGCACTACTTCGCGCGGTACGCCCATGACCCGCAGGAGTGGACCGACATCCCCGCCGGTTCACGTGACAGGCTGCGGGAGGCGCTCTTCCCCGAGCTGATGACCGTCGTGCGGCATCTGTCGACGGACGAGGGGACCACCCGCAAGACGCTGTGGCGGCTGTTCGACGGCACGCTCGTCGAGTCCGTGCTGATGCGCTACCCGGACCGGGTGACCATGTGCATCAGCTCGCAGGCGGGGTGCGGGATGAACTGCCCGTTCTGCGCCACCGGGCAGGCCGGACTGGACCGGAACCTCTCCACCGCGGAGATCGTCCACCAGATCGTGGACGGGATGCGCGCCCTGCGGGACGGCGACGTCCCCGGCGGGCCGGCGCGGCTGTCCAACATCGTCTTCATGGGCATGGGCGAGCCCCTCGCCAACTACAAGCGCGTCGTCGGGGCCATCCGTGCCCTGACCGACCCGGCTCCCGACGGGCTCGGGCTCTCGCAGCGCGGTATCACCGTGTCGACCGTCGGGCTCGTGCCCGCGATCCACCGGTTCGCCGACGAGGGCTTCAAGTGCCGGCTCGCGATCTCCCTGCACGCCCCCGACGACGAGCTGCGCGACACCCTCGTCCCCGTGAACACGCGGTGGAAGGTCCGCGAGGTGCTCGACGCCGGGTTCGAGTACACGGAGCGGTCCGGTCGCCGGCTGTCCATCGAGTACGCCCTGATCCGGGACATCAACGACCAGGCCTGGCGTGGTGACCGTCTCGGCCGGCTGCTCAAGGGCAAGCCTGTGCATGTCAACCTCATCCCGTTGAACCCGACGCCGGGCTCGAAGTGGACCGCCTCGCGCCCCGAGGACGAGAAGGCGTTCGTGGAGGCCATCGCCGCTCACGGGGTGCCGGTCACCGTCCGGGACACCCGTGGCCAGGAGATCGACGGGGCCTGTGGCCAGCTGGCGGCCACCGAGCGATAATCTGGCAGCGTCCGCCCAGGACAGTCACATCTTCATATTCCGACAGGGGAGCGCCACAGCGCTGAGAGTGCGGCAACCGGGCCGCAGACCCTCTGAACCTTGCCCAGGTCATTCTGGGTAGGAAGTTCGGTCATCACTCAAGCTGTTGCGCCCTGCCCGGACGCCCTCAGGGGCCCCGGGCGGGGCCGCGTCTCTTCCTGGTCCATCCCAGGAGGAATCCAGTGCACACCAAGACGTTCGTCGCCGCGGCCGTCGGCCTCGGCCTGATCACGCTGTCCGCGTGCGGGTCGTCCGACTCCGGCTCCGGCTCCGACGGCCAGGGCTCCAAGACGGTCACCCTGGTCAGCCACAGCTCGTGGGCCGTCTCCAAGGACGTCATCGCCGCCTTCGAGAAGGACTCCGGCTACAAGGTCAAGGTCCTGGAGGACGGCGACGCGGGCCAGGCCGTCAACAAGGCCATCCTGACCAAGGACAACCCGCAGGGCGACGTGTTCTTCGGCGTCGACAACACCCTGCTGTCGCGCGCGCTCGACAACGGCCTCTTCCAGCCCTACGAGGCCCAGGGCCTGGACAGGGTCGGCGCGGCCTACCAGCTCGACAAGGACGAGCACCGGGTCACGCCCGTCGACTACGGCGACATCTGCGTCAACTACGACAAGCAGTACTTCGCCGACCACAAGCTGGCCCCGCCGGCCTCGCTGGACGACCTGGTCAAGCCTGCGTACAAGAACCTCCTCGTCACCGAGAACGCCTCCACCTCCTCGCCCGGCCTCGGCTTCCTCCTCGGCACGGCCGCGCGCTACGGGGACGACGGCTGGCAGGACTACTGGACGAAGCTGAAGGCCAACGGCGTCAAGGTCGTCGACGGCTGGGAGCAGGCGTACAACGAGGAGTTCTCCGGCTCGGCCGGCGGCAAGGCCGCGAAGGCGGAGCGGCCGCTCGTCGTCTCCTACGCCTCCTCGCCGCCCGCCGAGGTGATCTACGCCGACCCGAAGCCGAAGGCCGCGCCCACCGGTGTCGCCGAGGGCACCTGCTTCCGGCAGATCGAGTTCGCGGGCCTGCTGAGCAACGCGAAGAACGCCGAGGGCGGCAAGAAGCTGATCGACTTCCTGATCTCGGAGAAGTTCCAGTCGGACATGCCGCTGAACATGTTCGTCTACCCGGTGACCGAGGGCGCGCAGGTGCCCGCCGAGTTCACCGCGTACGGCCCGGCCGCGAAGGACCCCGAGACCATGGACCCGGCGAAGATCGCCGAGAACCGTGACGACTGGGTCAAGGCATGGACCTCGCTCGTACTGAAGTAGCCCGCGTGAGGAGCGCGGCGCGGCTGGGGCTCATGGCCCTGCCCGTCGCGTTCTTCGGGCTGTTCTTCGCCTACCCCGTCGTCGCGATCGTCCAGCGCGGACTGCGGGTCGACGGGGCCTGGCAGTTCGGGCGGATCGGCGAGGTGCTCGCCGATCCGGGCATCCGGCAGGTGCTGTGGTTCACCGCCTGGCAGGCGCTCGCCTCGACCGCGCTCACCCTGCTGATCGCGCTGCCCGGCGCCTATGTCTTCGCCCGCTTCGAGTTCCCCGGCAAACAGGTGCTGCGGGCGGTGGTGACCGTGCCGTTCGTGCTGCCGACCGTGGTCGTCGGCACCGCCTTCCTCGCCGTCCTCGGCCGGGGCGGCCTGCTGGACGAGCTGTGGGGCGTACGGCTCGACACCACCGTGTGGGCGATCCTGCTCGCCCATGTCTTCTTCAACTACGCGGTAGTCGTGCGTACTGTCGGCGGGCTGTGGGGCCAGCTCGACCCGCGGCAGGAGGAGGCCGCGCGGATGCTGGGCGCGTCCCGCCTCACCGCGTGGCGCACGGTCACCCTGCCTGCGCTCGGGCCCGCCGTCGCCGCCGCGGCCCTGATGGTCTTCCTGTTCACGTTCACCTCCTTCGGCGTGGTGCAGATCCTCGGCGGGCCGACCTTCTCCACGCTGGAGGTCGAGGTCTACCGGCAGACCACCGAGATCTTCGACCTGACCACGGCCGCCGTGCTGACCCTGGTGCAGTTCGCCGCGGTGGCCGCCATCCTCGCCGTGCACGCGTGGACCGTACGGCGGCGCGAGAGCGCCCTGCGACTGGTGGACGCGGCCGGGACCGCGCGACGGCCGCGCGGGGCGGGGCAGTGGACCCTGCTCGCCGGGGTGCTCGTCTCGATCGTGCTGCTGCTGGTGCTGCCGCTGGGTGTGCTGGTGCAGCGGTCTCTCAAGGCCCCGGACTTCGGCTACTACCGGGAGCTGACCTCCTCCGACGGCGGTGTCTTCCTCGTGCCGCCGATCGACGCCATCGGCAACTCCCTCTCCTACGCCGCCGTCGCCACCCTTGTCGCCGTCCTGATCGGCGGTCTCGCGGCGGCCGCGCTCACCCGGCGCGACGCCGGGCGGCTGGTGCGCGGTTTCGACGCGCTGCTGATGCTGCCGCTCGGGGTGTCCGCGGTGACGGTCGGCTTCGGCTTCCTGATCGCCCTCGACGAGCCGCCGCTGGACCTGCGGTCCTCCTGGCTGCTGGTGCCGCTGGCGCAGGCGCTGGTCGGGGTGCCGTTCGTGGTGCGGACCATGCTGCCGGTGCTGCGGGCGGTGGACGCCCGGCTGCGGGAGGCCGCGACCGTGCTCGGGGCGTCGCCGTGGCGGGTGTGGCGGGAGGTGGACCTGCCGCTGGTGCGGCGGGCGCTGCTGGTCGCCGCCGGGTTCGCCTTCGCCGTCTCGCTCGGCGAGTTCGGGGCCACCGTGTTCATCGCGCGGGCCGACAACCCGACACTCCCGGTCGCCGTGGCCAAACTGCTGTCCAGGCCCGGAGACCTCAACTACGGCCAGGCCATGGCCCTTTCGACGATTCTCATGGTGGTGTGCGCCACCGCTCTGCTCCTGCTGGAGAAAGTGGTGGTCGTGGATCGGACGGGGGAGTTCTAGTGCTGCTCAGCTGTGAAGAGGCGACCGTGCGGTTCGGCGGACGGGCGGTGCTGGACGGGGTCGGCCTGGAGGTGGCGGAGCACGAGATCGTGTGCGTGCTCGGCCCGAGCGGCAGCGGCAAGTCGACCCTGCTGCGGGCCGTCGCCGGGCTCCAGCCGCTGGACGCCGGGCGCGTGCTGCTGGACGGCCGCGACCAGAGGGGCGTGCCCGCGCACCGGCGCGGCGTCGGGCTGATGTTCCAGGACCACCAGTTGTTCCCGCAGCGGGACGTGGGCGGCAACGTGGCCTTCGGGCTGCGGATGCACGGTGCCTCCAGGAAGCGGCAGCGCGAACGCGTACAGGAGTTGCTCGACCTCGTCGGGCTGCCGGGCGCCGAGCGGCGGGCCGTGGCCGCCCTGTCCGGCGGTGAGCAGCAGCGGGTCGCGCTGGCCCGCGCGTTGGCGCCCCGGCCGCGGCTGCTGATGCTGGACGAGCCGCTGGGCCAGCTCGACAGGTCGCTGCGCGAGCGGCTCGTCGTCGAACTGCGGGAGCTGTTCGGCCGGTTGGGCACGACCGTGCTGGCCGTCACCCACGACCAGGGCGAGGCCTTCGCGCTCGCCGACCGGGTCGTGGTGATGCGCGACGGGCGCATCGCCCAGGCGGGCACGCCCCTCGAGGTGTGGCAGCGGCCCGCGGACGAGTTCGTGGCACGCTTCCTCGGCTTCGACAACGTCGTCCCGGCGACCGTGACCGGGGAGGCCGCGGACACGACCTGGGGCAAGCTGCCCGTCCCGGAGGGAGCTCCGCAGGGGGCCCGTGCCGTGCTCGTACGGCCCGCCGGGGTGCGGTTGGTGCCGGTGGCGGACGGGCTGCGGTGCACGGTGACCGCGCGTACCTTCCGCGGCACCCATGTGGCGGTTCACCTCCAGCCCGGTGAGGGGCCCCGGCTGGAGGCGGCCTGCGCGCTGCGGGACGCGCCGGAGGTGGGGGACGAGGTGGCTGTCGTCTTCGACGGGGCGGAGGTTGTGGTCCTCGGGTGATCTTTGACGGGGGTGGAGCTGGGGTTGGGGCTGTGGCTGAGTGTGCGGTTGCGGTCCGCGTCCGACCCGCAGCCTCGTCGGGGTCTCGCTCGAACTCGGCGGCAAGAACGCCATGCCCCGCCGCGGTCATGGGTCGCGGTCGCGTGGCGCCGGGAGGTCGGGTGGTTGCGGCAGCCGGTTGCCGGAGGGTGCGGTGCGATGATCAGACCGGCGCTGTGGAAAACCTGGAGCCGGTCGGTCACCCGGCTCCTATCGTGAAACGCATGACGCGACTCACTCATGATCGATACTGCGACGAGATCACCCACCAGGTCGGCCTGCTGCGGTCGTTGGTGACCACCGGCGTCGACCTCGCCGCCCCGGTCCCGACCTGTCCCGAATGGACGGTCCGAGAGCTCGTGGAGCACACCGGAGGCGCCCTGCGCTGGGTGGAGGCCCTGGTGCGCACCCGCGCCGAGGAGGACATCCCGGAGGAGGAGATCCCGCTCGTCGACGGACCCGCCGTCAAGGGGGACGCCGCGGCCCTGGAGGCCTGGCTCGCCGAGAGCGGTGACCTGGTCACCTCGGCGCTGCGGGAGGCCGGGCCGGACGCCAAGGTGTGGTCCTGGGCCTGGACGTCCGACGCGGGCTTCTGGGCCCGCCGGATGTGCCACGAGGTCACGATCCACCGCGCCGATGCGACCCTCGCGGTCGGCCTGCCCTACGAGGTCGCGCCCGAGGTGGCCGCCGACGCGGTCGACGAGTGGCTGCGGATAGTCCAGTGGCTGGAGCGCGAGCAGCCGATACGGCCGGAGGTGCCCGGCAGCACGGTCCACCTCCACGCCACCGACACCCCGGCCGCGCTGAACGCGGAGTGGATCATCGAGCTGCCCGGTGACGGAGTCGTCTGGCGGCGTGGCCACGAGAAGGCGACCGTCGCGCTGCGCGGCCCGCTGACCTCGGTGCTGCTCGCCTTCTATCGCAGGGTCCCGCTGGACAGCCCGGGACTGGAGGTGCTCGGTGAGTGCGAACTGCTGGAGTTCTGGCTGGAGCGGGCCACCTTCGAGTGACCCCGGACGACGGCCCGGGGCGGTGACCCGGGGCGATGACCCGCTCCTAGTGCCGCGAAGCGGGGGCGGCGCTGGGCGCCGCCCCTGTGACGCGAGAGGTCAGCGGCCGTTCGAGCCGCGTCGGCGCATACCGAGGAACACCGCGCCGCCGCCGACCACGACCAGGGCGGCCGCGACACCGGCGATGAGACCGGTGTTGGAGTTGGCGCCGGTCTCGGCGAGGTTGGAGTCTCCGGCCGCGGGCGAGGGAGCGTTGCTCGCGGGCGGTTCGCTCGCGTCCTGCGGGGCCGACGGCGTCGGGGTCGGGGTCGCCGACTCCGAGGGGGCCGGGGCGCTCTCGGAGGGGGTCGCCGACGGGGTGGACGGCGAGGGCGCCGGGGTGTCGCCCTTCTTGCAGGGGGTGGAAGGCGTCACGAGGTTCGGCTTGATGTCCTCGTCGACATAGCCCTTGGCCACCACGTGGATGCGGTACTCCGCGTTCGGCTTCCAGTCCTCGGCGAAGGTGATGGTGGTGCCCTTCGCGGACCCCTTCACCTCCTGGGTGCCGACCAGGCGTTCGTCGGCACCGTTGTTCTCCAGGTAGACCGAGACCGTGGCGGGGATGCCGGCCGCGTCCTTGTCGGTGACGGTGATGACGCCCTTGTTTCCGTCGCACACGGCGGCGGCGGTGAACTCGCTGATGTCGCAGGCCAGCGCGTTGCCCGCGACACCGAGCGCGAGCGCGGCGGAAGCGGCGGCGACACCGAGGGCACGCACGGAACGGCGTGCGTTACGGCGGGATATGGACACGTTTGTCCTTAGGTGATGTGCAATTTGAGGGGGGTTGATATCCGAGGAGAGCCGAAACGCGCACCGCGGAGGGGACGCTTCAACTTCCCCACGAGGATCACAGGTTTATAAGCGCGCGGTCGGCAGTGTCAATGTGTGGGCACGTCAGGGACGTTGCCTTTGCCTGGTTATTAACCGCCGAGACGTTTCAACGCCTCCGGGGCCTCCTCGATCCGGTCGACCAGGGCGATCCGTGACTCCATCGAGCGGTCGCGGGCCAGGGCCCGGAGCAGTGGCCAGGCGGGCAGCCGCCGCGTCCAGTGCTCCCGGTCGACGAGCACCATGGGCGTCGGTTCGCCGCGTGACTCGTAGTAGTTCGGGGTCGCGTTGTCGAAGATCTCCTGCAAGGTGCCGGCGGCGCCCGGCAGGAAGATCACTCCGGCGTTGGAGCGGGCCAGCAGGCCGTCCTCGCGGGTGGCGTTGGCGAAGTACTTGGCGATGTGCGCGGCGAACGGGTTGGGCGGCTCGTGGCCGTAGAACCAGGTCGGGATGCCGATCGAGGCGCCGCCCCTGGGCCAGCGGGCGCGCACCTCGAAGGCGGCCGTCGCCCAGTCGGTGATGGACGGGCTGAACCCAGGTGCCTTGGCGAGGAGTTCGAGGGCCTCCGTCAGCATCCCGTCCTCGTGGGGAGCGGCGTACGCGCCGAGGTTCGCCGCCTCCATCGCGCCGGGGCCGCCGCCGGTGGCGACGGTGAGGCCGGAGCGGGCCAGTTCTCGGCCGAGCCGGGCGGCGTCGGCGTAGCCGCGGGTGCCACGGGCCATCGCGTGGCCGCCCATCACCCCCACCACGCGGGCGCCGGTGAGGAGTTCGTCGAGCGCGTCCGAGACGGAGTCGTCGTGGATGGCGCGGAGCATGGAGGAAAGGATGTCCCGGTCCGCCTTCGTCCGCTGCAGCCAGGCGTATGCGCGGGCGTCGGGCGTGGCCTCGTAGCCGCGTTCGGAGAGGGAGGAGAAGAGTTCGTCCGGGGTGTAGAGCAGTCCGCGGTACGGGTCGAAGGGGAGGTCCGGGAGGGGCGGGAGGACCATCGCGCCGTCGGTGCGTATCTTCGCGGCGGCGTTCTCGCGCATCGGGCAGCCGAGGAAGACGGCGCCCGCGGTGTCGGTGGAGAGGAGTTCGCGCGTACGGTCCGTCAGGTCGACGGCCTGGACGCGGTATCCGGCGAGCGTGCCGCGCGCGGCGACGGTCGCGTCGAACTCCTCCAGGGTCTCTATCTCGCGGTCGTTGTGGTGGGCCGCATGGGCGGGCATCGTCTGCACCCGCTCATGCTAGGAGCTGCCGTTCGAATCATGCCGACCCGATCCGAACAACAGCTCTCAGGCACCGTGTTCGAGACCTGCGGGGTCAGCCCTGGACCGCCGCCGGGTCCATCCACATGATCTCCCAGGTGTGGCCGTCGAGGTCGTCGAAGGCGCGGCCGTACATGAAGCCCATGTCCTGGGTCTTGCCGGTGGCGGTGCCGCCGAGGGAGATCGCGCGGTCGACCAGCTCGTCGACCTTCTCGCGGCTCTCCGCGCTCAGACAGACCAGCACCTCGCTGGTCTTGGAGGCGTCGGAGATCTCCTTGTCGGTGAACGTCGCGTAGAACGGCTTGGTGAGCAGCATCGCCACGATGGTCTCGCTGATCACGACCGAGGCCGCGTTCTCGTCGCTGAACTGGGGGTTGATCGTGTAGCCGAGGCCGGTGAAGAACTCCTTGGAGGCGTCCAGGTCGTTCACGGGAAGGTTCACGAAGATCATCTGCTGGTACATGCGGTGTCTCTCCCATCGGTGTCGTGCTGTTCGTGGGGTTAGACCGGGGGTCCGCGAAGAACTCATCGCTCCTCGCGGAACCTTTTTTCCGCCGGTCTCGGCCCGGTGCCCCGGCTCGTCGTCGGGGCGGTGGCTGGGGTCAGCCCGTCAGGGGCTGGGCCGCGAGTTCCGCCACGATCAGGGTCAGCGGGCCGAACAGGGCGAGCAGGGCCCCGGCGCGCAGGGCCGCCGCCATGCGCAGGGTGGTGGCGGGTGCGCCGAGGCGGAGCAGCGCGGCCGTGGTGTCCGCCCGGGAGTGCTTGGCCTCCACGGCGGCGGTGAGCAGGGTGGCCAGGGTGCAGCCGGCGACCAGGAGGGTGCCGAGGGTGGTCAGGGGGCCGATGGTGTCGCCGTCGGGGTCGTAGAGGGAGCCCATGGCGTAGGCGGCGGAGGCGACCGCGCAGACGACGCCCAGGGGACGGCCGATGCGGGTGGCCTCGTCCATGAGGACGCGGCCGGAGAGGAGGCGCAGGGCGCCGGGGCGGACCGACTGGAGCAGACGGCCGCACAGGTGGGTGAGGCCGGGCCCGGCGAGGGCGAGACCGACGGCGGTGAGGGCCCAGCCGAGCAGGACACCAGCGGAGTTGCCGGTGAGGCCGCCGGGGAGGGGGAGGCCGCCGGGGGCCGCGGTGCGGCTGGAGTAGGCCTCGACGGTGAGGCCGGCCGCGAGGGTGGCGATGCCCCAGGGCAGGGCGGTGGGGCGGGGTGCCGGGGTGCGCGGGTCGGCCTCGGGAGTGCCGGTGTCGGCGAGGGCCTGTGCGGGGGCCTTCGCGGGGGCCGGGACCTGGTGGGTGACGGACGCGTGGTGCCCGGCGGGCTCGGCGGCCGGGTCGAGAGGGCGGCGCGGGTCGTCCGGCCGTGGGTGGCCGGAACCCGGGCCGTCGGACCGGGCACTGTCCGGCCGCGCACTGTCCGGCCTCGCACCGTCAGGGCGGGCCCTGTCCGGCCGGGGGCCGTCCGACCGTGCGCCGAAGCGGCCGTAGGCGCCGAACGTGTCGCGTGAACCCGCCCGGCCGTACGCGCCGAAGCGGCCGAAGACGCGGGGGGCGTCTGCTCGCCGGGGTTCGCGCGGGCGCAGGGCGACGGCCACCGATACGGAGGCGATGACCGGGACCAGGGAGAGGAGCGTCAGGGCCCCGGGGAGGGGCAGCGGCCGGTCGGCGGCCAGGACGTCCGCGGCGTCGCCGTCGAAGGGCATGCCCGTGAGGTCACCGCGCAGATGGAGGAAGAACAGGAGGGCCAGCATGGAGCCGAGCAGCGTGGACAGGACCGTGGTCGTCGCGGAGACGGCCATCAGACGGGCGGGGCCGAGGCCGAGAGCCGACAGACCGGCGCGTGGCCTGGTGCCGGGGTCCGCGCGGGCGACCGCCACCGCGAAATGGACCGTCGCGGCCAGCGGCGCCGCGCACCAGGCCAGCCGCAGGGCGGAGGCGGCGGGGGAGTCCGGGTGGGTCAGGGCGTGGCCGAGGGCGCACAGCAGCAGGAAGCCCGTGCCCGCCGAGGCGGCCGCGACCAGCAGGCGGCGCAGCTGGACGGCAGGGCGGGCGCCGCGGCTCAGACGGAGAGCGAGCACGCGGCCCGGCCTTCCGCGTCGGCCATGGGAGGCAGATGGACCGTGTTCACCCGGCGGCCGTCCAGCAGGGACACCGTGCGGTCGGCGAGGGCGGCGGTCTCCGCGTCATGGGTGGCCAGCACCACGGTGATGCCGTGCGAGCGGGCGGCCGTGGTGAGGGTGCGCAGGACGTGGGCGCGGTCGGCGCGGTGCAGCGGGGCCGTCGGCTCGTCGGCGAACAGGACCGAGGGCGCGGGGGCGAGCGCGCGGGCGATGCAGACGCGCTGGCGCTCGGCGTGGGTCAGCTGGTGCGGGCGGCGGCGCGCGCCCTCTCCCACGTCCAGCCGCTCCAGCCATTCCAGGGCGGCGGTCTTGGCACGGCGCCTGGTGGTGCCGCGCAGCATCAGCGGCAGGGCGGCGTTCTCCCAGACGTTGAGCTCGGGCACGAGCACCGGGGCCGGGTCGATCCAGCCGAAGCGGTCGCGGCGCAGCCGTTCGCGGGCCATGGGGCCCATGGTGTGGACGGGCACGCTGTTGAACCAGACCTCGCCGCGGCGCGCGGGCACCAGCCCGGACAGACAGGCCAGCAGAGCGGTCTTGCCGCTGCCACGCGGGCCGCCGACGGCGAGGATCTCGCCCTCGCGGACGCCGAGCGAGACGCCGCTCAGAGCGGGGGAGCCGTCGCTGTGCTGGTAGTGCAGGGACCGTGCCCAGAGCACGTCGTTGTCCGGCGGGGCCTCCATGGGCGTACACCTTCGTTCAGATCCGTAGTTCCCGTGTCTCGTCCCCCGTGCGGGGGAACGAAGGCAGGGCCGATCGGTCACAGGGCACGCTAGGCAGCGGGTCGCGCGAGGCCGGACAGCACGCGGCCCCGGGACGTCCTTTCTCACTCGAACGGACGGCACCGGGGCCGGTGTTGATCACCTGAGAGGAAGATCAGAGCTTCGTCCACGCCTCCGTGAGCGTCGCGCGCAGGATCTGCTCGATCTCGTCGAAGGTCCCCTGGTCGGAGATCAGCGGCGGGGCGAGCTGCACGACCGGGTCGCCGCGGTCGTCGGCCCGGCAGTACAGGCCGTTCTCGAAGAGGGCCTTGGAGAGGAAGCCGTACAGGACGCGCTCGGTCTCCTCCTCGTCGAAGGACTCCTTGGTGGCCTTGTCCTTGACGAGCTCGATGCCGTAGAAGAAGCCGTTGCCGCGGACGTCGCCGACGATCGGGAGGTCGTGCAGCTTCTGGAGCGTGGAGAGGAAGGCGCCCTCGTTGTCGAGGACGTGCTGGTTCAGCTTCTCCTTCTCGAACAGGTCGAGGTTGGCGAGGCCGACCGCGGCGGAGACGGGGTGGCCGCCGAAGGTGTAGCCGTGCAGGAAGGTGTTGTCGCCCTTGTAGAACGGCTCGGCGAGGCGGTCGGAGATGATGCACGCGCCGATCGGGGAGTAGCCCGAGGTCATGCCCTTGGCGCAGGTGATCATGTCCGGGACGTAGCCGAACTTGTCGCAGGCGAAGGTGGTGCCGAGGCGGCCGAAGGCGCAGATGACCTCGTCCGACACGAGCAGCACGTCGTACTTGTCGCAGATCTCGCGCACGCGCTGGAAGTAGCCGGGCGGGGGCGGGAAGCAGCCGCCGGCGTTCTGCACGGGCTCCAGGAAGACCGCGGCGACGGTGTCCGGGCCCTCGAAGAGGATCTGCTGCTCGATCTGGTCGGCGGCCCAGCGGCCGAAGGCCTCGGGGTCGTCGCCGAAGAGCGGGGCGCGGTAGATGTTGGTGTTGGGCACCTTGTGCGCGCCCGGCACGAGCGGCTCGAAGGGAGCCTTGAGACCCGGCAGACCCGTGATGGACAGGGCGCCCTGCGGGGTGCCGTGGTAGGCGACCGCGCGGGAGATGACCTTGTACTTGGTGGGCTTGCCGGTCAGCTTGAAGTACTGCTTGGCGAGCTTCCAGGCGGTTTCGACGGCCTCGCCGCCACCGGTGGTGAAGAAGACCTTGTTGAGGTCGCCGGGGGCCTCGTGCGCCAGGCGCTCGGCCAGCTCGACGGCCTTGGGGTGGGCGTAGGACCACACCGGGAAGAAGGCGAGCTCGCTCGCCTGCCTGGCGGCGACGTCGGCGAGCTCGGTGCGTCCGTGACCGGCCTGGACGACGAACAGACCCGCGAGACCGTCGAGGTAGCGCCTGCCCTTGTCGTCGTAGATGTAGGTGCCCTCACCGCGGACGATGGTCGGGACGGGGGAGTTCTCGTACGAGGACATGCGGGTGAAGTGCATCCACAGGTGGTCGTACGCGGATCGGCTGAGGTCCTTGGTGCTCACGGTTATCGGGTCCTCACGGTTATCGGGTTCCCCACATGTAGGTCTGCTTCTTGAGCTTCAGATAGACGAAGCTCTCGGTGGAGCGCACGCCGGACAGGGCCCGGATGCGTTTGTTGATGACGTCCAGCAGGTGATCGTCGTCCTCGCAGACGATCTCGGCGAGGACGTCGAACGAGCCCGCGGTCATCACCACGTACTCGACCTCCGGCATGGCCGTCAGCGCGTCGGCTATCGACTCGACGTCGCCCTCGACGTTGATGCCGACCATCGCCTGCCTGCGGAAGCCCACGGTGAGCGGGTCCGTGACGGCGACGATCTGCATCACGCCCTGGTCGAGCAGCTTCTGGACGCGCTGGCGCACGGCCGCCTCGGAGAGCCCGACGGCCTTGCCGATGGCGGCGTACGGCCGGCGGCCGTCCTCCTGGAGCTGTTCGATGATGGCGAGGGAGACGGCATCCAGCTGGGGAGTGCCGTTCCTGGACTCGCGGGAGTCCCTCTGGTCTGCGCTTCGACTGGCCACGAGCTCACTCTGCACGAGGACTCGTCGTTTTCGCAAGGCTGGATCGATGAAATTCGTTGTTTCAGCGATTCCTGTGTGCGGATTTCGCAGATCTGGAAGGGAGGGGGGTGTTGAAACCGTGGACGGAACGATTAGGGTGGGCATCTCAAGGAATGGACACTCGACAGGAGGGCCGGCAGTGACCACCGAGCTGCGTCGTCTGCGCAACTACATCGACGGGGAGTTCCGGGACGCCGCCGACGGACGGACCACCGACGTGGTGAACCCCGCCACCGGCGACGCGTACGCCACCGCACCGCTGTCCGGGCAGGCGGACGTCGACGCCGCCATGGCGGCCGCCGCCGCGGCCTTCCCGGCCTGGCGCGACACCACCCCGGCCGAGCGCCAGAAGGCCCTGCTGAAGATCGCAGACGCGTTCGAGGAGCGCGCCGAGGACCTGATCGCGGCGGAGGTCGAGAACACCGGCAAGCCGATCGGTCTCACCCGGTCGGAGGAGATCCCGCCGATGGTCGACCAGATCCGCTTCTTCGCGGGCGCCGCCCGCATGCTCGAGGGCCGCAGCGCCGGCGAGTACATGGACGGCATGACCTCTATCGTGCGCCGCGAGCCGATCGGCGTCTGCGCGCAGGTCGCACCGTGGAACTATCCGATGATGATGGCGGTGTGGAAGTTCGCCCCGGCGCTCGCCGCGGGCAACACCGTCGTGCTGAAGCCGTCGGACACGACCCCCGCGTCCACGGTCCTGATCGCCGACATCATCGGCTCGATCCTGCCCAAGGGCGTCTTCAACGTCGTCACCGGCGACCGTGACACCGGCCGTCTGATGGTCGAGCACCGCACCCCGGCGATGGCTTCCATCACCGGCTCGGTGCGCGCGGGCATGTCGGTCGCCGAGTCGGCGTCCAAGGACCTCAAGCGCGTCCACCTGGAGCTGGGCGGCAAGGCTCCGGTCGTCGTCTTCGAGGACACCGACATCGCCAAGGCCGTCGAGGACATCGCGGTCGCGGGCTACTTCAACGCCGGCCAGGACTGCACGGCCGCCACGCGTGTGCTCGTCCAGGCGTCCATCCACGACGAGTTCGTCGCCGCGCTCGCCAAGGCGGCCGCCGACACCAAGACCGGTCAGCCGGACGACGAGGACGTCCTCTACGGCCCGCTGAACAACCCCAACCAGCTCAAGCAGGTCTCCGGCTTCATCGAGCGCCTGCCCGCGCACGCCAAGGTCGAGGCCGGTGGCCACCAGGTCGGCGAGAAGGGCTACTTCTACGCCCCGACCGTCGTCTCCGGCCTGAAGCAGGACGACGAGATCGTCCAGAACGAGGTCTTCGGCCCGGTCATCACCGTCCAGTCCTTCAGCGACGAGGACCAGGCCGTCGAGTGGGCCAACGGCGTCGAGTACGCCCTCGCCTCCTCGGTGTGGACCAAGGACCACGGCCGCGCGATGCGCATGTCCAAGAAGCTCGACTTCGGCTGTGTGTGGATCAACACCCACATCCCGCTGGTCGCCGAGATGCCGCACGGCGGCTTCAAGAAGTCCGGCTACGGCAAGGACCTGTCCGGGTACGGCTTCGAGGACTACACCCGCATCAAGCACGTGATGACGTCGCTGGACGCGTAAGCGCTCCGCGCGAGAGCGGTTGGCCCGGGGTGCCTCGGCGGCTCCGGGCGGCCCAGTTGGCCCTGGCGGCCCAGTCGGCCCCGGACGGAGGACGGACCGTCCGGGGCCGCGGCGTGTCCGGGGACGCCTTTGCGGGTGCGGGTGCGGGTGCGGGTGCGGGTGCAGGCGCCGGTGCCGGTGCGGGCCGTCGGTTTTTGCGCAGTTCCCCGCGCCCCCAAGCTTGCGCAGTTCCCCGCGCCCCCAGGAACGCGCAGTTCCCCGCGCCCCCAAGGGTGCGCAGTTCCCCGCGCCCCCAAGCTTGCGCAGTTCCCCGCGATCCCGAACCGTCGGCCTGGCCTCGACAAGGTGTCGGCCGGCCTTGTTTTCGCTCGACGTCCCGTCGATTGTTCCGGCGCGGACGCGCCCGGCATCCTTCCGAGGTGCCCTCCAAGATCGCGCGTCCCTCCCGCCGTTCGCTGCTGCGCGCCCTCGGTGCCGCCGCCCTGCTGGGGTCGGCGGGCTGCGGTGTGCCCTCCGCCTACGTCGCCCCCGGCGACCGCGCCGTACCCGACAGGTCGGCCACCGACAAGCGGCTGACCTGGGCGAACTGGCCGCTCTACATCGACACGGACGACACCGACGAGACCCGGCGGCCCACCCTCGAGGCCTTCGAGGAGCAGGCCGGGATCTCCGTGGAGTACGTCGAGGAGATCAACGACAACGACGAGTTCTTCGGCAAGATCAGCCCGGCGCTGATGAACCACCAGTCCACCGGCCGCGACCTGATCGTCGTCAGCGACTGGATGTGCGCCCGGTTCGTCCGCCTCGGCTGGGTGCAGGGGATGGACCGGGCCCGCCAGCCCAACGTCACCCGCTACCTCGACCCGCTGCTGCGCTCGCCCGCCTTCGACCCCGGCCGCGCCTTCACCGTGCCCTGGCAGTCCGGCATCACCGGCATCGCGTACAACCGCCGCGCGCTCGGCCGGGAGATCCGCCGGGTCTCGGACCTGTGGGCGGACGACCTCAGGGGCAGGGTCACCCTGCTGTCCGGCCTGGACGAGGCGTTCGCGCTGCTGATGCAGGGCGACGGCGTGGACGTCACCCGCTGGACCGCCGACGACTTCCACCGGATGTGCGACAAGGTCGAGAACCAGGTGCGCCGCGGTCAGATACGCCGCTTCACCGGCAACGACTACATCAAGGACCTCTCCACCGGCGACGTCCTCGCCTGCCAGGCCTACTCCGGCGATGTCATCCAGCTCCAGGCCGACGACCCCGACATCCGCTTCGTCGTCCCCGAGGAGGGTGCCGAGCTGTGGTCGGAGTCGCTGATGATCCCCAACCGCGCGGCGCACAAGGCGAGCGCCGAACGGCTCGTCGACCACTACTACGACCCCGAGGTCGCCGCCGAACTGGCCGCCTGGGTGAACTACGTCTGCCCGGTGCCCGCCGCCCGTGACGTGCTGGCCTCCGCCAAGGACGGGGAGACCGCCGAGCTGGCCGAGAACCCGCTGATCTTCCCCGACGACGCGATGCGCGCGCGGCTGGCCGTCGCCCGGGACATCACGGCCGGGGAGCGTACGGAGTTCGGCAGGCGGTGGAACGCGATCGCCGGGTTGTGACGACCGCGTTCCGGGGTGGCGCGGCAGGATCGTCAGTGGCCGTGGCCCGTGGAGCGCTCCGCCTCCGGTTCGGCCGGTTCTGCCGTACGGCCGTCCGCCCGCGCCGTGCCGTCCGTGTGCACCGTGAAGGCGGCCGTACGCACCTTGCCGTCGACCTTGAAGTCGAGGAAGAGGCGGTAGTCGCCGGTGCTCGGGGCGGCGGCCGTGAAGGCCACCTCCGGTCCCGAGGCCGCCGTGCCGCGGGCCTCGTCGTGCGGATGGACGTGCAGATAGGCGAGGTCTCCGGAGCGCAGGGCGACGAGGTGGCCGTAGGCGCCGAGGTAGGGCTGCAGGCGCGCCGGTTCGCCGGCACGGGTGACCTCGAAGGTGAGGTCGCTCTCGGCGCCCGGGGCGAGTGAGCCGGTGAGCTCGACGGTGTAGCCGTCGACGGTGGCCCGCGCACCGGTCTCGGGGAGCTCGGCGGGCGCGTACCGGCCGGTGACCGCGAGGTCGGTGCCCAGCGTCAGGTTCTCGCCGCCCGCGGTGGGCGTGAAGTCGGCGAAGACCCGGTAGGAGCCCGCGACGGGCAGTTCGGCGCCGGTGCTCCAGGTGCCGTCGGCGCCGCGGACCGGGTGCAGATGGCGGTAGGTGGTGAGGTCCCGGGACGCCACGATCAGGTGCAGTTCCTTCTCGTGCTCGCGCCGGTACTCGGTCACCGGGCGCCCGTCCTCGTCGCGCAGGGTGAAGCGCAGGACGGTCTCCTCGCCCGCGGGCACGCGGGCGGTCTCCAGGTCGAGCGTGTAGCCGCCCTCGGAGACCTGGAGGCCGCCGGGAGGCCGCGCTCCGGGCCCGGTGGCGGCGGGCTTCTCGGCGGGGGCGTGACCGCCGTGGGCGGCGGGGGGCTTCCCGCTGTCCGAGACCGGGCCGACCACGTCCCCCACGGCGAAGGCGGTGCCGAAGGTGGCGGCCACGGCTGCGGCGAACGCGGCGATCTTCACTACGGGCTTCATCTCGGGCTCCTCGGTACAGCTTCAAGGCGACTCCCTCATTCATGCATACCCCCATGGGGTATCGCAAGGTCTTGCCAGAGAATACCTGAGGGGGGTATACCTGGAGTCGTCAGATACCCCCAAGGGGTATGCGTTCGGTCCTGGAGGACTCCTCATGACCACGACGGCACCCGAGGCCACCGACGCCGACCGGGTCGAGCTCGCCATCGGCGGTATGACCTGCGCCTCCTGCGCGGCGCGCATCGAGAAGAAGCTCAACCGCATGGACGGCGTCACGGCCACGGTCAACTACGCGACCGAGAAGGCGCAGGTGACCTACGCGGGTGCCGTGACCGTGCCCGACCTGATCGCGACGGTCGAGGCCACCGGGTACACCGCGCGGGAGCCGCGGCCGGCCGTGGCCGAGCCCGGCCCCGAGCGGGCCGAGGCCGAGCCCGATGAGCTGAGGCCGCTCAAGGAGCGGCTGGTCACCGCCGTCGTGCTGGCCGTGCCGGTGATCGCGATGGCGATGATCCCCGCGCTCCAGTTCGAGTACTGGCAGTGGCTGTCGCTGACCCTGGCGGCGCCCGTGGTGACGTACGCGGCCTGGCCGTTCCACCGGGCCGCGTGGACCAACGCCCGGCACGGGGCCGCGACGATGGACACGCTCATCTCGGTCGGCACCTCGGCGGCGTTCCTCTGGTCGCTGTGGGCGCTGTTCCTCGGCACCGCCGGGACGCCCGGCATGACCCACCCCTTCGAGCTGACCATCGCCCGTACCGACGGCTCGGGGAACATCTACCTGGAGGCCGCGGCCGGAGTCACCGCCTTCATCCTGGCGGGGCGCTACTTCGAGGCCCGCTCCAAGCGGAAGGCCGGTGCCGCGCTGAAGGCGCTGCTGGAGCTGGGCGCCAAGGAGGTCACCGTCCTGCGCGGCGGCCGCGAGGAACTGATCCCGGTCGGCGAGCTGAAGGCCGGCGACCGCTTCCTGGTCCGCCCCGGGGAGAAGATCGCGACCGACGGCACCGTGGTGGAGGGCTCCTCCGCGGTGGACGCCTCGATGCTGACCGGCGAGTCCGTGCCCGTCGAGGTCGGCGTCGGCGACGGCGTCACCGGCGCCACCCTGAACGCGGGCGGCCGGCTGGTCGTCGAGGCCACCCGGGTCGGCGCGGACACCCAGCTCGCCCGGATGGCCCGGCTCGTCGAGGACGCGCAGAACGGCAAGGCCGCCGCACAGCGGCTCGCCGACCGGATCTCCGGGGTGTTCGTCCCCGTCGTCATCGCCCTCGCGCTCGGCACCCTCGGCTTCTGGCTCGGCAACGGCGCCGGGCTGACCGCCGCCTTCACCGCCGCCGTGGCCGTGCTGATCATCGCCTGCCCCTGCGCCCTGGGCCTGGCCACCCCGACCGCGCTGATGGTCGGCACCGGCCGCGGCGCCCAGCTGGGCATCCTGATCAAGGGCCCCGAGGTCCTGGAGAGCACCCGCAAGGTCGACACCATCGTGCTGGACAAGACCGGCACCGTGACCACCGGCCGTATGACCCTTCTCGCCGTCCACACCGCCGAGGGCACCGACGAGGCCGACGTCCTGCGTCTGGCGGGAGCCCTGGAGCACGCCTCCGAGCACCCCGTCGCCCAGGCCGTCGCCACGGGAGCCCTCGACAAGCTCGGCTCGCTGCCCACGCCGCAGGACTTCGCCAACATCGCCGGTCTCGGCGTGCAGGGCGTCGTCGAGGACCACGCGGTCCTGGTCGGGCGGGAGAAGCTGCTGGGGGAGTGGGCGATCGGTCTGCCCGCCGGCCTGGAGCGCGCCAGGGCCGAGGCCGAGGCAAGCGGCCGTACCGCCATCGCGGTCGCCTGGGACGGCGAGGCCCGTGCGGTCCTGGAGGTCGCGGATGCCGTCAAGGACACCAGCCGCGAGGCCGTCACCCGGCTGCGCGCCCTCGGGCTGACCCCGATCCTGCTCACCGGGGACAACGAGGCCGTCGCCCGCGCGGTGGCCGCCGAGGTCGGCATCGCCCCCGAGCACGTGATCGCCGAGGTCATGCCGCAGGACAAGGTCGACGTCGTCAAGCGCCTCCAGGGCGAGGGCCGTTCGGTCGCCATGGTCGGCGACGGCGTCAACGACGCGGCCGCCCTCGCGCAGGCCGACCTGGGCCTGGCCATGGGTACCGGCACGGACGCGGCGATCGAGGCCGGCGACCTGACCCTGGTCCGCGGTGACCTGCGGGTGGCCGCCGACGCGATCCGGCTCGCCCGCCGCACCCTCGGCACCATCCGCTCCAACCTGTTCTGGGCCTTCGCCTACAACGTGGCCGCCCTGCCGCTCGCCGCGGCCGGGCTGCTCAACCCGATGCTGGCCGGTGCCGCGATGGCCTTCTCCTCGGTCTTCGTCGTCGGCAACTCCCTGCGGCTGCGCCGCTTCCGGGCGGCGAGCTGACAGCCGCACCGCTTTCGAGTGGTGAGCTGACAGCCGCACCGCTTCCGGGCGGCGAGCCGACAACGGCTCGAAGCGGGGCCCCTGTTGCTGAGGGGCCCCGCTTTTGAACGTGTTCAATTCCAAGCGTACGCTGGCCCCATGAATGACAGAGCCGCCCTGCTGAAGGGCATCCGTGCCTGGCTGGTCCTCTTCGTCGTCTGCCTGGTACTCAGCGGCGCCACGGCCTTCCCGCTGGTCCACGAACTGCGCTGGACCGAGGACCTGTTGCACGCCCTGTCCGTGCAGGACCACCTGCCGGGCCTTACGGACTGGATCACCCGGGTGCGCAGCGGACTCGACGCCGCCGACGCCGACTACCCGTTCCTCCTCTACGGCACCGACTGGCTGGCCTTCGCCCACCTGGTCATCGCCGTCGCCTTCTACGGCGTCTTCCGGGACCCGGTCCGCAACATCTGGGTCGTGGAGTTCGGGATGATCGCCTGCGCCGGGATCGTCCCGCTCGCACTGATCTGCGGGCCGATCCGCGACATCCCCTTGTGGTGGAGCGTCGTCGACATGTCCTTCGGTGTCTTCGGGGTGATCCCGCTGTACGTCGTACGTCGCCGGATCAAGCGGCTGGAGGCGCTGACCGCCACACCCCCGAGCGCGCTGGACACCCCGCCCGTCACCGCGTGAACGCCGGGAACGCGAAGCGCTGGGCCAGGGCCAGGCCCTGGGAACGCGCGTCGGTGGAGTTGACCGAGAAGACCACGGTGCGGCACAGGTCCGGCGTCGCGGCGACACCCGTGGCGTACCCGGGCCGTGAGCCCGACTTGCCCCAGATCTCCTGGCCGTCGAGGGTGAAGCGCTCCAGCGCCATGCCGTAGCGCGCCCCGTCGAACGGCACGGTCAGCATCTCCCGCACCAGCGCGGGCGGTACGACCCGGCCGCCCAGGACGCCCTTCAGCAGCCGCTCCAGGTCGGCGGTCGTCGAGATCAGATCGCCGGCCGCCCACCGGTCGGACATGTTCCACTCGGTGACGTCGACCAGTTCGCCGCCGATCCACTCGTACCCGCGGTTGTGCGGCCCGTGCACCCGCCGGTCCGGGCCGGCCGGGAACGACGAACCACGCATGCCCAGCGGCCCGAAGACCCGCGCCCGCGCCTGATGCGCGTACGTGTCGCCGGTGACCTGCTCGATCAGCAGGCCGAGCACGGTGTAGTGGATGTTGCCGTACGTCTGCCGCGAACCGGGCGTGTACCCCGGGCCCTTGGCGACGGCGGCCGCGACCACCTCCCGCGGTGTCAGCGTCTCGAATCGGTGCGGGAACATCTCCTCGGTAGAGTCGCCGAACCCCACGCCGGGCTGGACACCGCTGGTGTACGTCAGCAACTGGCGCACGGTCACCGGCTCGAAGTCGTCGGTGAGCAGACCCGGCAGATACTCCTGCACGGTCCCGTCGAGGGCGATACGGCCCTCGGACACCAGTTGCAGCACCACCGAGGCGGTCACCAGCTTGGTCACCGAGCCCGCCCGGAACCGGCCCCGTTCCAGCACCGGCGCCCCGGTGCGCAGATCGCGCACCCCGGCCGCGCCGTGCCAGGCGCCCTTGCCGCCCACCCGGACCAGCGCCGCGGTCACGTCGTCGGCCGGAATGCCGGCCAGCGCGGCGGAGAGGGCCTCGGTGTCCGGGGCGCCGGTGCCGGCACAGGCCGCGGGGACGGGGCGCCCGCCGGACGCGGCGAACACGGGGGCGGCCAGCGGGCCGGCCGTGAGGGCGAGCGCGAGAGAGGCGGCGAGGGCGGCGGTGACCAGGGAAGTACGGCTGCGCGGACGCATGGGCGGGCTCCTCGGAGGACCGGGTGCGGACGATGTGTGATCATCCTGCGGCCCCGCGCACCGCCGCGGATCGTCGCCGAGGAGGGCACCGCCCCTCGGGAAACCCTCAGCAACTCACCCCTGGAAAAGGGGAGTTGTCAGGGTCCGGCCCCTACGGGACCGGTCCGGCCCCTACGGGACGTCCTTCAGGGCGCTCAGCACCTCCACGCGGTTGGTCGTGATCGAGTCGACGCCCATGCCGATGAGACGGCGCATGCTGCGGCGGGTGTCCGGCGTCCACACCGACAGCAGCAGCCCGTCGCGGTGCACCCGCTCGGCGAGGTCACGGCTGACCAGGCCCCAGCGGTAGTTGAGCCAGCGCGGCCGTACGGCCGCCAGCAGGCCGGCGCGCGGCGGCGCCAGCGTCGTCCAGGTCAGCGCGATCTCGGCCGAACCGTCTGCCTCGCGCACCGCCAGCATCGCCTCGGCGGCGGCGCAGTAGTACACGCGGTCCCGTGCCCCGCTCGCGCGCACCGCGTCCACCACCCGGGCCGCGGTGCGCACATCGCGCAGGCCCGGCAGGTCGACCATCACCCGGTGCCCGTCGGTCGCGGCCAGCGCCTCGGCGAGCGTCGGCACCGCGCCCTCGGTCAGGCCCCGCAGCTCCTCCGTGGACAGCGTCCGCAGCGGCCGGTCCACCTCCCACAGCCGCTTCAGCGTCTCGTCGTGCAGCAGCACCGGCACGCCGTCCCGGGTGAGCCGTACGTCGATCTCCACGGCGTCCGCGCCCAGTTCGAGCGCGGAACGCAGGGAGTCGAGGGTGTTCTCGCGGTAGCGGTAGGGGGCACCGCGGTGGGCCACGGCGGTCACGTTCTGCATGGGCCCATTGTGATCCGACGTCAGGGCGCCAGCCACGCCGCGGTGTACGTGTCGATCTCGTCGACGATCCGCTGCTTGCCGGTCTCGTCGAGGAAGGAGGCCTCCACGGCGTTCTTCGCGAGCTCTCCGAGGCCGCGCTCGTCCAGCCCCAGCAGCCGGGCGGCGACCGCGTACTCGCTGTTGAGGTCGGTGCCGAACATCGGCGGGTCGTCGGAGTTGACCGTCACCAGCACGCCGGCCGCCACGAAGTCGTTGATGGGGTGCTCGTCGAGCGTGGTGACCGCACGCGTGGCGATGTTGGAGGTGGGGCACACCTCCAGCGCGATCCGGTTCTCGGCGAGGTGGCGCAGCAGCTTCTCGTCCTGGGCCGAGCTGGTGCCGTGCCCGATGCGCTCGGCGCCGAGGTAGGTCAGCGCGTCCCACACGGTCTCCGGGCCGGTGGTCTCGCCGGCGTGCGGCACGGAGTGCAGCCCGGCGGCGATGGCCTGGTCGAAGTAGGGCTTGAACTGCGGTCGCGGTACGCCGATCTCGGGCCCGCCGAGTCCGAAGGAGACCAGGCCCTCGGGGCGCAGCCGGTCGTCGGTGGCCAGCCGCACGGTCTCCTCGGCGGACGCCAGCCCCGCCTCGCCGGGGATGTCGAAGCACCAGCGCAGCACGGTCCCGAACTCGGTCTCGGCGGCCTTGCGGGCGTCCTCGATGGCGTCCATGAAGGCCCGCTCGTCGATACCGCGCCGGGTGGAGGAGTACGGCGTGATGGTCAGCTCGGCGTAGCGCACCTGCTGGCGGGCCAGCTCACGGGCCACCTCGAAGGTCAGCAGCCGGACGTCCTCCGGGGTGCGGATGAGGTCGACGACGGACAGGTACACGTCGATGAAGTGGGCGAAGTCCGTGAAGGTGAAGTAGTCCGCGAGAGCCTCGGAGTCGGTGGGCACCTTGGAGTCGGGGTGGCGGGCGGCCAGTTCGGAGACGATCCGGGGGGAGGCGGAGCCGACGTGGTGGACGTGCAGTTCGGCCTTGGGCAGTCCGGCGATGAACGCGTGCAGGTCGCCGGAGCCGCTTGCGGCGGTCGGGATGGCGCGGTCGGTCAAGGGTTCCTCCCGGGAACGGCGTCCCCGGACCGGCGGGCCCGGGACGCTGGTGATCGGCTGATCGGTGACTCGGGATCATCGTAGGCCGGGGGCACGGCTCGGGAACGAGGGCCGTAGCATGACGGGACTGCCGACAGAGGGGATCTGGCGCATGTCCGACGAGACGCAGCCGCCGGCCGGGCCGCAGCACGGTGGCGCGACGCCGCCCCAGGGCGACGGTTCGTGGTCGGCGCCCCAGGACGCGGCCGGGCCGGTTCCGCTGGGCAAGGGCGGCACCGCGGGGCCGGCCCCCGCCGCGGGCCCCGAGCGTGATCTCTGGGCGCCGCCCGCCGACGACGGCTCGCCCGGTCCGGGGCACACCATCGCCTCCGGCGCGCTGCCCATCGTGAACCCGTCCATGCACGACCAGCAGACGGTCACCTCCCTGCCGAGCCTGGGCGGCGGCCCGCAGCCCGCGCCCTGGACCGACCCGTCGGCCCAGGCCCCCGGCGGCTACCCACCGCCCGCCGCGCAGACGCCCGCCTCCGGCACACCGGGTGCCACGGACCCCTTCGCCCCGCCGGCCGCGTCCTACCCGCCCCCGGCCGGCCCCTTCGCGGCTCCCGGAGCCGGTCAGCCCGTCCCGCCGCCGCCCCTCTCGCCCGACGGTCCCGGCCAGCCGGGGTACGGCTACCCGGGCGGCACGGCCGGTTACGGCTATCCCGGCGGCACCTCCGGCTACGGCTACCCGGGTTCGGCGCAGCCGGCCCCCGCGGGGCCCGGCTACTACGGGTGGCCGGGGCTGCCGCCGGTGCCCAGCAACGGCATGGGCACGGCCGGTCTCGTGCTCGGCATCATCGCGGACGTCGTCTTCTGTCTGTGGCCGGTGGCCATCGTCGTGGGCATCCTGGCCGTGATCTTCGGTGCCGTCGGCCGTGCCAAGGCGGGCCGCGGCGAGGCCACCAACCCGGGCCAGGCCCTGGCCGGAATCATCTGCGGCGTGGTCGGCATCGCCCTGGGTGTGGGCTTCGGCGTACTGGTGGTGGCCAACGCGTAGGACGGGCGCGACGGGCCGGGCCGGGCTGCCCCTATCCCGGGCCGGGCCGGGGTGCCCCCGGGCCGGGATGCCCGGGATACCCGGAGGTCATGGCCACGGGTGAGCCAGGGGCCCCTCAGGCCCCGCCCCGAAGCCGCCCGCTATGGCCCGCGCGAAGCCGGCCCCTCAGACCCCGCCGCCCCGAAGCCGCTCCCGCGCCTCCATCAGCGCGAACCCCAGCAGGTTCGGCCCCTTCCAGCGCTCCGGGTCCCACGCCCCGTCGTCGTTCGCCGCAAGTCCGATGCCCCAGACGCGGTCCACCGGACTGGCCTCCACCAGCACCCGCTGTCCCGTGCCGAGCAGGAACTCCCGCAGCCCGGGATGCGCGGCGAACTTGTGGACGCTGCCCTCGACCACGATCCCGAAGCGCTCGCGCTGCCATATGCCCTCGTCGAAGCCCCGCACCAGCCGCCCGGCCTTCTTCGCCTGCGAGGGGTGCCCGGAGGCGAGGATCTGCCGCTCCGCCTCGGGGTCGTCGAACAGCCGCGCCTTGCCGGCCATCATCCAGTGCTCGGCCGTCGCGTACCGCACACCGTCCACCGTGAACGGCGACGGCCACCACTGGCTCAGACAGCTCGCGCCGATCCGGCCGTCGGCCGTGGGCCTGTGCCCCCAGAAGTGCAGATACTTGATCCCCACCCCCGCGTGGACCTCCCTGATCAGGGCATCCCGAGAATCGATCTTTCGCATGCACGCGAGTGTGGCACGCACCACTGACAGTCCGTCTTCGGTTTTTCGTGTCGACTCGACACCTGGTCGACAGATTCCGTTGCGTAACCAAAAGGCAACAACGGAATCACTTGTTGGAGTCCATGTGCTCTGTCAGGATCGGCACTCAAATCGAGCTGGAGCTACGCCCACCCGCCCCCGTGGACAGCGGGGCGAAGGCGGAGGAGAGCGACATGCACAACCCGGGCAACGCCACCCCGGAACGATTCCCCGCACATGACCGCTTCGCGGCCGGGGCGCAGTACATCGCGGGCCGCTTCACGAAGGGCACCTCGGGCCGTACCCACACGGTCACCGACCCGGCCACCGGCGAGGAGGTCCTCACCTACGAGCTGGCGGGAACCGGTGACGTCGACGCGGCCGTGGCCGCCGCCCGCGAGGCCTTCCCCGGCTGGGCCGGGGCCACCCCGGGCGAGCGCTCCGACGCGCTGCACCGGCTGGCCGCGGTGATCGCCGAGCGCGCCGAGGAGTTCGCCCGCGCCGAGTCCCTCCAGTGCGGCAAGCCGCTGAAGCTGACCCGTGAGTTCGACGTGCCGGGCACGATCGACAACACGGCCTTCTTCGCGGGCGCCGCCCGGCATCTGCAGGGCCAGTCGGCGGGAGAGTACTCCGGCGACCACACCTCGTACGTGCGCCGCGAGCCCATCGGCGTGGTCGGCTCCATCGCACCCTGGAACTACCCGCTCCAGATGGCCGCCTGGAAGATCCTCCCGGCCGTCGCCGCGGGCAACACGATCGTGCTGAAGCCCGCCGAGCTGACCCCGCTCACCTCGCTGCTGTTCGCCGAGGCTTGCACCGAGGCGGGTCTGCCCGACGGCGTGGTCAACGTCGTCACGGGCCTCGGCCGCGAGGCCGGCGAGCACCTGGTCGGCCACCCGGACGTGGCCATGACCTCCTTCACCGGCTCCACCGCGGTCGGCAGGCGCGTCGCCGAGATCGCCACGGCCACCGTCAAGCGCCTCCACCTGGAGCTCGGCGGCAAGGCGCCCTTCCTCGTGTTCGACGACGCCGACCTGGACGCCGCCGTCAACGGCGCGGTCGCGGGCTCCCTGATCAACACCGGCCAGGACTGCACCGCCGCCACGCGCGCGTACGTGCAGAGGCCGCTCTACGAGGCCTTCGTCGAGCGGACCGCCGCCCTGATGGAGACCGTCCGCCTGGGCGACCCGTTCGCGGCCGGCACCGACCTCGGCCCGCTGGTCTCCCACGCGCAGCGCGACCGTGTCGCCGCCTTCGTCGACCGGGCGCGCGGGTACGCGCGCGTGGTGACCGGCGGTGAGGCCCCCGGCGGCGAGCTGGCCAAGGGCGCCTACTACCGGCCGACGCTGGTCGCCGGCGCGGCCCAGGACAGCGAGATCGTCCAGTCCGAGATCTTCGGGCCCGTCCTGGTCGTGCTGCCCTTCGACACGGACGACGAGGGTATCGCGCTGGCCAACGACACCCCGTACGGGCTGGCTGCCTCCGCCTGGAGCCGGGACGTCTACCGGGCGAACCGGGCCACCCGGGAGATCAAGGCGGGCTGTGTGTGGGTGAACGACCACATCCCGATCATCAGCGAGATGCCGCACGGAGGTTATGGCCAGTCCGGCTTCGGTAAGGACATGTCGGCGCATTCGTTCGAGGAATACACGCAGATCAAGCATGTGATGTTCGACAATACGGCGGTGGCGAGGAAGGACTGGCACCGCACGATCTTCGGGGACCGCTAGCCGTACCAGGCCGCCTGACCAGCGTCCGACAGACCTCCCGAAAGGGCACCAAACGCATGGAGCAGTACGAGCCCGACCGCCTCTCCGCGGCCCAGGTGGCCGCCATGCGGCGCAGCTTCCGCAACGGCAGGGCCTCCCTCACTCGCCGGTCCCTGCTGCGCGCCTCCGCGGGCGGCGCGCTCGCGGTCGGCGGTGCGGCGGCCCTGACCGGCTGCGGCATCCCCGCCGCCGGCAAGACGCAGGGCGGGGAGTCCGCCGACGACCGCTCGGCGAAGGAGAAGACCGTCAGCTTCTCCAACTGGACCGAGTACATGGACGTGGACGAGAGCGAGAAGCACCACCCCACGCTCGACCGGTTCACCGAGCGGACCGGCATCAAGGTCAAGTACACCGAGGACATCAACGACAACGTCGAGTTCTTCGGCAAGATCAAGCCGCAGCTCGCCGCGGGCCAGGACACCGGGCGCGACATCATCGTCCTCACCGACTGGCTGGCGGCCCGGCTGATCCGCCTCGGTTGGGTCCAGAAACTGGACCCGTCCAACCTGCCGAACGCCTACGCCAACCTCTCCCCCCAGTTCCGCTCCCCGGACTGGGACCCGGGCCGCGCCTACTCCTACGTATGGCAGGGCATCTCCACGGTCATCGCGTACAACAAGAAGGCGCTGGACGGCGTCGAGGTGAAGACGGTCTCCGACCTGCTCGACAACCCCAGGCTCAAGGGCCGGGTCGGTTTCCTGTCGGAGATGCGCGACAGCATCGGCATGACCCTGCTCGACATGGGCAAGGACCCGGGGAACTTCACGGCCGACGACTACGACGCGGCCGTCGCCCGGCTCCAGAAGGCCGTCGACAAGGGCCAGATCCGCCGCTTCACCGGCAACGACTACACCTCGGACCTGACCAGCGGTGACTTCGCCGCCTGCGTCGCCTGGGCCGGTGACGTCGTCCAATTGAAGGCGGACAGCCCCGACATCGACTTCATCATCCCGGACAGCGGTTACATCACGTCGACCGACAACATGCTGATCCCCAACAAGGCGCGGCACAAGGAGAACGCCGAGCGGCTCATCGACTACTACTACGAGCCGCAGGCGGCCGCCGAGCTCGCCGCGTACATCAACTACGTCTGTCCGGTCGACGGCGTGAAGCAGGAACTGGCGAAGATCGACGAGGATGCGGCGAACAACCCGCTGATCATCCCCGACAAGGCCATGGCCGCGAAGTCCCGCGCCTTCCGCTCGCTGAGCTCGAAGGAAGAGACGGAATTTGAACAGAAGTTCGCGAAGCTGACGGGGGCGTGACCGACGTGACCACCAAGAACGACAACACCGGCGACGTCCGACTCACCGGCATCAGCAAGACGTACGCCAATGGCTTCACCGCCGTGCAGCCGCTCGACCTGACCGTCCCGCAGGGCTCGTTCTTCGCCCTGCTCGGCGCCTCCGGCTGCGGCAAGACCACCACCCTGCGCATGATCGCGGGCCTGGAGGAGCCGACCACCGGCACGGTCTTCCTCGGCGACCAGGACGTCACGCGGCTGCCGCCGTACAAGCGGCCGGTCAACACGGTCTTCCAGTCCTACGCCCTCTTCCCGCACCTCGACATCTTCGAGAACGTCGCCTTCGGTCTGCGCCGGCGCGGCATCAAGAGCGTGAAGAAGCAGGTCGAGGACATGCTCGAGCTGGTCCAGCTCGGCGAGCAGGCCCGCAAGAAGCCCCACCAGCTCTCCGGCGGCCAGCAGCAGCGCGTCGCGGTCGCCCGCGCCCTGATCAACACCCCGAAGGTGCTCCTCCTCGACGAGCCCCTCGGCGCCCTCGACCTCAAGCTGCGCCGCCAGATGCAGCTGGAGCTCAAGCGCATCCAGACCGAGGTCGGCATCACCTTCGTGCACGTCACGCACGACCAGGAGGAGGCCATGACCATGGCCGACACGGTCGCCGTGATGAACGCGGGCCGCGTCGAGCAGCTCGGCGCCCCGGCCGATCTGTACGAGAACCCGAGGACCACCTTCGTCGCCAACTTCCTCGGCACCTCCAACCTCATCGAGGCCGAGGTCGACGCGCGCGGCGGCGACGAGATCGTCCTCAGGGCGGGCGGCGGCAAGCTCGTCCTGCCCGCCGGGCGCTCCTCGGCACCGGCCGCGACCGGCGGCAGGATGCTGGTCGGGGTGCGTCCGGAGAAGATCTCCCTCGCGCACGCCGACGACGCCGGTGAGATACCCGACGGCCGCAACCGCATCACGGGCAAGATCGCCGACGCGAGTTTCATCGGCGTCTCCACGCAGTACGTCATCGACAGCCCGGTCTGCCCGGAGCTCTCGGTCTACGTCCAGAACGTCGACCGCGACACCCGGCTGGTCCCCGGCGCCGACGTCGTCCTGCACTGGAACCCGGCGCACACTTTCGGACTGGACTCCGCGCAGTCCCTGCTTGCTGGGACAGCGGGCGACGCGGGCATCCAGGAAGAGGCGGTCTGATGGCGACGCTGACCGAGGCGCCGCCCCTGGCGCCGGCCCCCGAGAAGGCGAAGCCCCCGCGCAAGCGGGGCCGCTGGACGCCCTACCTCCTGCTGCTGCCCGGACTCGCCTGGCTGGTGGTGTTCTTCGCGCTGCCGATGGTCTACCAGGCGTCGACCTCCGTGCAGACCGGCTCTCTGGAGGAGGGCTACGAGGTCACCTGGCACTTCGCCACCTACTGGGACGCGCTGACCGAGTACTACCCGCAGTTCCTGCGGTCGGTGCTCTACGCGGGCTCCGCGACGGTGCTGTGTCTGGTGCTGGGCTACCCGCTGGCGTACCTCATCGCCTTCCGGGCGGGCCGCTGGCGGAACCTGATCATGATCCTGGTGATCGCGCCGTTCTTCACCAGCTTCCTGATCCGCACCCTGGCCTGGAAGACGATCCTCGCGGACAGCGGCCCGGTCGTGGAGGCGCTCAACACCCTGCACGTCCTGGATGTCACCAGCTGGCTCGGCATGACCGCGGGAGACCGGGTACTGGCCACCCCGCTCGCGGTGGTGTGCGGTCTGACCTACAACTTCCTGCCGTTCATGATCCTGCCGCTGTACACCTCGCTGGAGCGCATCGACCCGCGTCTGCACGAGGCGGCGGGCGACCTGTACGCGCGGCCGGCCACCACCTTCCGCCGGGTCACCTTCCCGCTGTCGATGCCCGGTGTCGTCTCCGGCACGCTGCTGACCTTCATCCCGGCCGCCGGTGACTACGTCAACGCCGATCTGCTCGGCTCCACGGACACCCGCATGATCGGCAATGTGATCCAGACGCAGTTCCTGCGGATCCTGGACTATCCGACGGCGGCCGCCCTCTCCTTCATCCTGATGTTCGCGATCCTCGTCATGGTGTCGCTCTACATCCGCAAGTCCGGCACGGAGGATCTGGTTTAAATGGCCTTCGTCAACTGGCTCCGGCGCCATTTCGTCGTCATCGCGGGCCTGATCACGCTCGGTTATCTGCTGCTGCCCAACATCGTCGTGACGGTGTTCTCCTTCAACGATCCGAAGGGCCGCTTCAACTACCAGTGGCAGCAGTTCTCCACCGAGGCCTGGACCGACCCGTGCGGTGTGGCGGGGATGTGCGACTCGCTCACCCTCAGCCTCCAGATCGCGCTGTGGTCGACGCTGGGCGCCACCGCCCTCGGCACGATGATCGCCTTCGCGCTGGTCCGCTACCGCTTCCGGGCGCGCGGTGCGGTCAACTCGCTGATCTTCATGCCGATGGCGATGCCCGAGGTCGTCATGGCCGCCTCGCTGCTCACCCTGTTCCTCAACATGGGTGTCCAGCTGGGCTTCTGGACGATCCTGATCGCCCACATCATGTTCTGCCTCAGCTTCGTCGTGACGGCCGTCAAGGCCCGCGTCATGTCGATGGACCCGAAGCTGGAGCAGGCCGCGCAGGACCTCTACGCCGGCCCGTTCCAGACGTTCATCAGGGTCACCCTGCCCATCGCGGCCCCCGGAATCGCCGCGGGCGCGCTGCTCGCCTTCGCGCTCTCCTTCGACGATTTCATCATCACCAATTTCAACGCGGGCTCGACCGTCACCTTCCCCATGTTCGTCTGGGGATCGGCCCAGCGCGGTACGCCCGTCCAGATCAATGTCATCGGTACGGCCATGTTCGTCATCGCCGTACTGCTCGTCCTGACCTCCACGGTCATCAGCAGTCGACGCAACAAGCAAAAGGCGTAAAGCCCTTGTAGGGAGTTGAAATCATGGCCCCGAGCGCCATGAGTCGTGGCAATCACTGGACAAAAGCACTCTCCGACGCCCAGCCGGTCCCGTACTGGCTGGACGACCCCGGCCGGCCCCGCCCCGAACCCGCGCTGACCGGCGCCGAGACCTGCGACCTGCTGGTCGTGGGCGGCGGTTACAGCGGACTGTGGACCGCGCTCCTGGCCAAGGAGCGCGACCCGCAGGCGGACGTCGTCCTGCTGGAAGGCCGCGAGGTGGGCTGGGCCGCCTCGGGCCGCAACGGCGGCTTCTGCGCCGCCTCCCTCACCCACGGTCTGCCCAACGGGCTCGCCCGCTGGCCGGACGAGATCCACAGGCTCCAGGAGCTGGGCACCCGCAACCTCGACGAGATCGAGAAGGCGGTCGCCCGCTACGGCCTGGACTGCGAGTTCGAGCGCACCGGCGAGATCGATGTCGCGACCGAGACGTACCAGGCGTGGGAACTGCGCGACTGGTACGAGGAGATGCGGCGCGAGGGACTCGCCGAGGACATGGAGTTCCTCGACGCCGACGCGGTGCGCGAACAGGTCGACTCACCGACCTTCCAGGCCGGCCTGTACGACCGGCGCGGCGTGGCCATGCTCAACCCGGCCAAGCTGGTGTGGGGCCTGAAGCGGGCCTGCGTCGAACTCGGCGTCCGGGTCTACGAGCACACGCCCGCGCTGACCCTGAAGCCCTACGGCACCGGGATGGCCGTGCGCACCCCGTACGGCCGGGTGCGCGCCCGCAAGGTGGCGCTGGGCACCAACATCTTCCCCAGCCTGGTCAAGCGGGTGCGCTCGTTCACCGTGCCGGTCTACGACTACGCCCTGATGACCGAGCCGCTCGGCCAGGAGCAGCTGGACGCGATCGGCTGGAAGAACCGGCAGGGGCTCGGGGACAGCGCCAACCAGTTCCACTACTTCCGGCTCAGCGCCGACAACCGCGTCCTGTGGGGCGGCTACGACGCGGTCTATCCGTACGGCGGACGGGTGCGGGCGGAGTACGACGACCGGCCGGAGACCTACGCCAAGCTCGCCGAGCACTTCTTCACCTGCTTCCCGCAGCTGGAGGGGACGCGTTTCACGCACGCCTGGGGCGGAGCCATCGACACCTGCTCGCGCTTCTCGGCCTTCTTCGGCACCGCCCACCAGGGCAAGGTGGCGTACGCGGCGGGCTACACGGGTCTCGGCGTCGGCGCGACCCGGTTCGGCGCCGACGTGATGCTGGACCTGCTGGCGGGGGAGCGCACCGAGCGCACCGAGCTGGAGATGGTCCGCAGGAAGCCGCTGCCGTTCCCGCCGGAGCCGTTCGCCTGGACCGGTATCGCCCTGACCAAGTGGTCGCTGGCCCGCGCGGACGCGCACGGCGGGCGGCGCAATCTGTGGCTGCGGGCGATGGACCGGCTGGGGCTGGGCTTCGATTCCTGAATCCCGGTGAGCGCCGTCACCCGAAAGTGGGCGGCAAAGCCGCGTAATGATCGGCGCGGACCTCCCTCTCCCTCGTGGACGCGAACGTGTCCATGAGCGAGAGGGAGGTTTCTTCATGGCTGGGCCGAAGACCGCGGTGGAGTGGCTGGCGTCCGTCGCACCGGACCCCGAGGCGTGCCGCTGGGAGTGGGAGCGCAATCCGCTCGGGGTCGCCCTGCTGCCCGCCGGGCGGGCCTGGGACGTGCTGATCCTGCCGGGCGGGCTCGGCTACCCCACCCTCGACGTGCTGACCCGCATCCTCGCCCGGCCCGGCCCGGTGCTGGTCGACATCACCGACAGCCGGATGGGGTTCCTGGTACCGCCCGGCACGGCCGCCCGCTGGATCGGCACGGGCATCCGCACGGCCGGGGCGGGCAGCTGGGTCGTGGTGCCCCATCCGGTCCGCTCCGCCGGCGGAGTGCGCTGGCTGGTGTCACCGGACGGCTCGGGCACCCTCACCGACCCGGCGCGGCTGGAACTGGCGATGCACGAGGCGGCGGCCGGTCTCGCCAGGGACGGGGGCGACTAGAGCGCCCCAAGGGACGGGCCGGTCACCGCGAGAGGTCTTGACCACTCAATTGGTCTGGACCAAGCTGGCAGCGCTCCACCCTCCATCTCCCCCATGCCCGGAGGCACTTGTGGAACGCTCCAGACCCCTGGTCGCCCTGCTGACGGCCGCGGCACTCGCCGTACCCGGCATCACCGCGCTGTCGTCGGCCGCCCGTGCGGCCGACGCGGACCTCGCGCGCAACGGCGGGTTCGAGGCCGGACTCGACGGCTGGACCTGCACCGCGGGCACCACCGTCACCTCGCCCGTGCGCACCGGCACCCGCGCGCTCCAGGCCACCCCGGCCGGCGGCGACAACGCCCGCTGCTCCCAGACGGTGACCGTGCAGCCGGACGCGCAGTACACGCTGTCCGGCTACGTCCGAGGCTCCTACGTCTATCTCGGCGCGAGCGGCACCGGCACCACCGACGTCTCCGCCTGGACCCAGTCCGCCCCCGACTGGCAGCGGCTGACGACGACCTTCCGCACCGGCCCGTCCACCACCCGCGTCACCCTGTACACCCACGGCTGGTACGGCACCGGCGCCTACCACGCCGACGACATCTCCCTGGTCGGCCCCGGCGCGACCCCCACCCAGCCGCCCGCCACCCCCACCGGCCTCACGGTCGGCACCGTCACCTCCAGCAGCGTCGCCCTGTCCTGGCCCGCGGTCTCCGGCGCCACGAGCTACGCCGTGTACCGGGGCGGCACCAAGGTCCAGACGGTGACGGGCACTTCGGCCACCGTCACCGGCCTGTCGCCCGCCACCGCCTACGCCTTCCAGGTCTCCGCCCTCAACGACGCAGGGGAGTCCGCGCGTTCGGCCACCGTCAACGCGACCACCGCCCCGGGCGGCGGGGGCGGCAACCCCGGCCTCCCGGCGCACGCCCTCGTCGGCTACCTCCACACCACCTTCGCCAACGGCTCCGGCTACACCCGACTGGCCGACGTGCCCGACAGCTGGGACGTCATCGACCTGGCCTTCGGGGAACCCACCTCGGTCACCTCCGGCGACATCCGCTTCAACCGCTGCCCGGTCACCGAGTGCCCGAACGTGGAGAGCGACGCCGAGTTCAAGGCCGCCGTCAAGGCCAAGCAGGCGGCCGGCAAGAAGGTCCTGATCTCCATCGGCGGCCAGAACGGCCAGGTGCAGCTGACCACGGCCGCCGCGCGCGACACCTTCGTCTCCTCGGTCTCGCGGATCATCGACGAGTACGGACTCGACGGCCTCGACATCGACTTCGAGGGCCACTCCCTGTCCCTGAACGCCGACGACACCGACTTCAGGAACCCCAAGACCCCGGTCGTCGTCAACCTCATCTCCGCACTGAAGACCCTCAAGGCCCGCTACGGCGCCGAGTTCGTGCTGTCGATGGCCCCGGAGACCTTCTTCGTGCAGATGGGCTACCAGTTCTACGGCACCGGCAAGTGGGGCGGCCAGGACCCGCGCTGCGGGGCGTACCTCCCGGTCATCCACGCCCTGCGCGACGACCTGACCCTGCTGCACGTCCAGGACTACAACTCCGGCCCGATCATGGGCCTGGACAACCAGTACCACTCCATGGGCGGCGCCGACTTCCACATCGCCATGACCGACATGCTGCTCACCGGCTTCCCGGTCGCGGGCGACACCAGCAACGTCTTCCCGCCGCTGCGTCCGGACCAGGTCGCGATCGGCATGCCGGCGTCGACCAACGCGGGCAACGGCCATGTCGCCCCCGCCGAGGTCGTGAAGACCCTGGACTGCCTGACGAAGAAGACCAACTGCGGCTCGTACACCACCCACGGCACCTGGCCCGCGCTGCGCGGCCTGATGACCTGGTCGGTCAACTGGGACCGCTTCTCGAACTGGGAGTTCCAGCGGACGTTCGACGGCTACTTCGGCTGAGCGCGGCGACATAGGCGGTCAGCAGCACCGCCGACAGGCACCAACTGGCCACGACGTCCAGTGGCCAGTGGTAGCCGCGCCGGACGAGGCCGTAGGAGACGCCGAGCACGAGCGCGGCGTACACCGTCACGATCACACGCCGCAGAAGGACGGAGGAGACCCGGGAGAGGAGGAGCAGGGCGGCCGCGCCGTAGGCGACGGCCGCCGTCGCCGTGTGGCCGGAGGGGAAGTAGCCGGTGCCCGGCGGCACGGCCGGGGTGCCGGGCCGGCCGGTGAGTTCCTTGACCGGGACGACCAGCGCGGGCACCAGCACCATCAGCAGCGCCGTCCAGACGACCGGAAGCCACCAGCGCCGTACGCCCTCGCGCCGGGACAGCCCGCCCGAGTACACCGCCGCCACGGCGACCACGGGAAGCGCGACCAGCGCACTGCCCAGGTCGGAGAGCCACTCGGAGAGTCGGCCGGGGCGTACCAGCGCCCGGCTCAGCCGCTCGTCCAGGCCGACCAGCGGGCCGTCGGCCACCACCTGCCAGGTGATCAGGCCGAAGAGAACGGCCGGGAGCAGCAGAAGGAGGAAAAAGGTCGGCCGCCCCGGAACAGGGGGGGTGGTTCCGGGGCGGCCGAACGGATCGGAACGCCGCGCGCCCCGGGGGGTCTGGGGCGGGCGACCGTCCGATCGGTGAGGAGATCCGGAGCCTGAAGCCCCGTCTGTGTGCGCGAGGGCACGACCAGGTCGAAGCTGGGGAGGCCCCGGCCTGGCATCGCCCGTGGTGCCCCACGAGCGGGGTGTATCTCTCATCTGGGAAGAACTTACGTCAGGGTGCGGGGCCGGAACAGCCGGAACGGCGTCCTGCCATCTACCCCGCACACCTTCTTCACACGTCTGCCGCAGACGCCCCTTCAGAGGTGCGGACCACCTGCTCAGATGCGCGCGAACGCCTGCTCGATGATGTCGAGACCCTCGTTCAGCAGGTCGTCGCCGATGACCAGCGGCGGCAGGAAACGCAGCACGTTGCCGTAGGTGCCACAGGTCAGGACCAGCAGGCCCTCGGCGTGGCACGCCTTGGCGAGCGCGGCGGTCGCCTCCGGGTTCGGCTCCTTGGTGGCGCGGTCCTTGACCAGCTCGATGGCGATCATGGCGCCGCGGCCGCGGATGTCGCCGATGATGTCGAACTTCTCGGCCATGGCGCCGAGGCGGGCCTTCATGACCGCCTCGATGTTCTTCGCCTTGGCGTTGAGGTCGAGCTCCTTCATCGTCTCGATGGAGCCGAGCGCACCGGCGCAGGCCACCGGGTTGCCGCCGTAGGTGCCGCCCAGGCCGCCGGCGTGCGCGGCGTCCATGATCTCGGCGCGGCCGGTCACCGCGGCCAGCGGCAGACCGCCGGCGATGCCCTTGGCGGTGGTGATCAGGTCCGGGACGATGCCCTCGTCCTCGCAGGCGAACCACTGGCCGGTGCGGCAGAAGCCGGACTGGATCTCGTCGGCGACGAAGACGATGCCGTTGTCGTTGGCGTACTTCACGATCGCCGGCAGGAAGCCCTTGGCCGGCTCGATGAAGCCGCCCTCGCCGAGCACCGGCTCGATGATGATCGCGGCGACGTTGTCGGCGCCGATCTGCTTGTTGATCATGTCGATGGCCTGGGCGGACGCCTCGGCACCGGCGTTCTCCGGACCCGTCAGCCAGCGGTAGCCGTAGGCGACCGGGACGCGGTAGACCTCGGGCGCGAACGGGCCGAAGCCGTTCTTGTACGGCATGTTCTTCGCGGTCAGGGCCATCGTCAGGTTCGTCCGGCCGTGGTAGCCGTGGTCGAAGACGACGACGGCCTGGCGCTTGGTGTACGCGCGGGCGATCTTCACCGCGTTCTCGACGGCCTCGGCGCCCGAGTTGAACAGCGCGGACTTCTTGGCGTGGTCACCCGGGGTGAGCTCGGCGAGGGCCTCGGCGACCTCCACGTAGCCCTCGTAGGGGGTGACCATGAAACAGGTGTGGGTGAAGTCGGCGAGCTGGGCGCTCGCGCGGCGTACGACGGCCTCGGCCGAGGCGCCCACGGAGGTCACGGCGATGCCGGAACCGAAGTCGATCAGGCGGTTGCCGTCGACGTCCTCGATGATGCCGCCGCCGGCGCGCGCGGTGAACACGGGCAGCACCGAGCCCACGCCCTGCGCCACCGTCGCGAGACGGCGGGCCTGAAGCTCCTGCGACTTCGGGCCGGGGATGGCGGTGACGACGCGGCGCTCCTGCGGAACTGCGGTCATGAGGGCTCCTGTGGGTCTTACGGACGTCTTTACGGACGCTTTCCTTCTTTTGTCGCAGGCTAGGCCCGGTCAGGAGGGGTCGGCATGCTCCAAGTGGGCGTCTTCGCGTGTCGCGGTTGTCCGCCGTGGACATAGCCGGGCGCCCGGGCCGGCCGACGCCGGCTGGCGCGTCCCCGCCGCGTACCGGTGAACTCCCCTTGGCAGAGCGTTAGATTGACCGCTGACGACGGACCGCACGGCTGGTCAGGGGGGGCAAGGGCGATGGACAGCGACGGGACCCAGGACGCACGGGGCACACAGGCGAACCCGGTGCCGCGTCCGGCGGGCCCCCCGGACATGCCCGCGGCACCGCCGATGCCGGCGGCCCCGCCCCGGCGGGACGGCTCCGCCTTCCTGTCCTGGCTGCGGGCACCGAGGCCCGAGGCCGCACCGGGGGTGTGGCGCCTCGGGCACCGGCCGCGCGGCGCGGAGGAACCCGAGGAGGTGCCCGCCCGCCAGCTGCTCGGCGGCGCGCTGATCGCCTTCCTCGTCGGCTGGCTGCTCTGGTCCCTCCTCCAGAACGGCTACCTCGGCGGCTGGTGGATACTGCCGCTGGAGCTGCTCGTCCCCGACTCCTGGCTCGGCAGCGACAGCCGGATCGGCAACGCCCTGCTCTACAACGGCTACACCCTGGTCGTCGCCCTGGGGATCATGGTCGGGGTGGGGCGGCTGGGCCGCTGGGGTGACGTCTGGCGCCGCTTCGTCGCCCCGTTGCTGCGCCGCGGTGAGCCCGACCGGCCCGCCCCCGCCCCCGAGGACGACCCCGCCGCCTGGCCGCAGCTGCGCGCCGCCGGGGCCGTCGACGCCGCCGACCGGCTCGCCGAGGAGGCGCGCGGCGGGCTCATGCGGGACGTCGACCAGGCCCGGATCGCCCGCGCCTGGCAGGGCGTGCGCACCGGCCGCTTCCCGCTGGCCACCTTCACCGGCGCGGTCCTCCAGGACGGCTCCGCCGCCTGTCCGCACCCCTCCGGCGAGCGCGACCTGCCCGCCCGGCACGCCCGCCACGACCTGCTCACCGGCCAGGTACGGCTCGGCACCACCGCCGACGACCCGCGCAACCCCTACTCCTACCGGGGCACCGGTCTCGGACTCGGCCCCGATCTGCTCGGCACCTCCCTCGTCGCCGTCGGCCCCGCCGGGTCCGGCAAGACCGGCAGCCTGGTCCGGCCGCTCACCGAGTCGCTGTGCCTGCACGCGCTGGCCGGGCGCGCCGCCGTCGTCGTGGTCGGCGCCGCGGGCGCGGGGCTCGGCCCGGCCGACGCCTTCGACGTGGTCGTCCGCGTGGGCAACGCCGACTCCGTGTACGACCTCGACCTCTACGGCGGCACCACCGACCCGGACGAGGCCGCCGCGATACTGGCCGAGGCCCTGGTCGGCGACCTCGACGACGTACGCCGCGCCACCACCGTGCTCGCCCGGCTGCTCGGCCCCTTCCGTGCCGTGCACGGCCGCTTTCCCGGCGTCCCCGAGCTGCGCCGTCTGCTGGACGGGGATCTCGGCCCGATCGCCGAGCTGCGCCAGGCCCTGGACGAGTCGGGACAGGAGTCGCTGCTGCGGGAGCTCGACGCGCGCGAACGGCAGCTCGGACAGCCGGGCGACCCGGGCGGCACCCTCGCCGACCGGATCGCGCTGCTCGACCGCCCCGCCTTCGCGGGCTTCTTCGACACCTCGGGCGCGTCCCGGCCCTTCTCCCTCAAGGCCCTCGACCACCCGGTCCGGGTCCGCGTCGACCTGCCCGAGCGCGGCCACGCCGACGCCTCGCGCATGCTGGCCCGGCTGGTGCTCGCCCAGTTCACCGCGAGCGTGGCGGTACGCGAGGACCGGTCGCTGTTCGCCTGTCTGGTGCTGGACGACGCCACCGGGGTCGTCACGCCCGAGGCCGTGCGCGGCATCCAGCGGCTGCGGTCGTCCAACGCCGGGGTCGTGCTCACCCTGCGCACCCTCGACGACGTACCGCGTCCGCTGCGCGGCCCGCTGCTCGGCGCCACCGGCTGCCGGATGGCCCTGTCCGGGCTCACCCCGTGGGACGGGCAGGACTTCGCCGAGGTCTGGGGCAAGGAGTGGATCGAGGCCCGGGACGTCACCGACCGGCAGATCATCGCCGAGACCCCGGCGGGCAAGGCCGTGCACATGCTGCGCCGGGTGATCACCGGCAAGGCGCCCACCGCCCGTGCCGTCACCGTCCGCCAGGTCGAGCGGGAGCGCTGGTCGGCGTCGGAGCTGGCGCACGGGGTGCCGCCCGGGCACGCCGTGCTGTCGCTGACGACGGTCAAGGGGGAGCACGCGCCGCCGCTGCTGGTGGACCTCCGGGACTAGGTCCTGTCGTCGAACTCCCGCCTGCCCCGCGACGCCCTGCACGCTCCCCCACTTCGTGGGAGGTGCCCCCACTCGCCGCACCGGGCACAAGCCCGAGTACGTCCAGTACGAGGGCTTGCACCCGGCACTCCCCCAGAGGGGGGACCCCCAGAGCACGCACCTGACGCCGCAGGGCCGCCCTCCGGGCGACGACGGGAGTTCGACGACAGGACCTAGGGCCCGTCCGGCAGAGATCCGTGTGACGCTGGGGTTCCGACCGTACGGTGAGGCAGAATCGAGCCAGGCCGTTCGTACACCGCGGCCAAGTGATCAGCCTCCGCCCTCCGGATCTGAAGGCCCCATGCCACCCACGCTCGCCTCGCTCGTCCACCACTCCGCGCTCAAGCTGACCGTGCGGGCGGGCGAGGACCGTCTGGACGTGCCCGTGCGCTGGGCGCACGTCAGCGAACTCGCCGACCCCGTGCCCTACATGGAGGGCGGCGAACTGCTGCTGGTCACCGCGCTGAAGCTGGACGCCGAGGACCCCGAGGCGATGCGCCGCTACGTGCGGCGGCTGGAGGGCGCGGGAGTCGTCGGGCTCGGCTTCGCGGTCGGCGTCAACTACGACGAGATCCCCACCGCCCTGGTCGACGCCTGCGCACAGGAGGGGCTGCCGCTCATCGAGGTGCCCCGGCGCACCCCGTTCCTCGCCATCACCAAGGCCGTCTCGGCCGCCATCGCCGCCGACCAGTACCGGGCGGTCACCGCGGGCTTCGCCGCCCAGCGCGAACTGACCCGGCAGGCGCTCGGCGAGGGCCCCGAGGGACTGCTCGCCCACCTCGCCGCCCAGGTCGACGGCTGGGCCGCGCTCTACGACGCCTCCGGCGCCGTCGTCGCCGCCGCGCCGGACTGGGCGGGCCGGCGCGCCGCCCGGCTCACCGCCGACGTGGAGCGGCTGCGCGAGCGGCCCGCGCCCGCCAGCTCCGTGGTCGGCGGGCCCGAACACGAGGACCGCGTCGAGCTGCACACCATCGGCACCGGCCGCCGCCCTCGCGCCGCCCTCGCCGTCGGCACCGCCGCCGCCCTCGGCACGGCCGAGCGCTACGCCCTGCACTCCGCCATCGCCCTGCTCACCCTCACCACCGAACGCTCCCGCTCACTGCACGCCGCCGAGCTGCGCATCGGGGCGGCCGTGCTGCGCATGCTGCTGGCCGGGGAGCCCGACCACGCCCGCGCGGTCGCCGGTGACCTGTACGGGGAGCTGCTGGACGCCCCTTTCCGGATCGTCCTCGCCGAGTGCGTGGCGCCCCCGGCCGACCGCGCCGAGGCCCTCGGCACGCTCACCGAGCTGGTGGAGTCCGCCGCGGCCCGCTCCGGCGAGCCCGTACTGGTGGTGCCGGAGGGGGAGCGGCTGGTGGTGCTGGCCGCGGACGGCGGCGCGGCCGTGACCGCGTGCGAGCGGTACGCGGCCACGCGGGAGGCCGCCCGCGCCGGTGGCGCCGAGTTCGGGGCGGCCGCGCGCGGCGGGCAGGGCGGGCGCGAGCAGCCGGGCCGCGCGGGCGCCGCCGCACGGGAGCTCGTGCCCGGCGAGGAGGCGGAACTGGTCGTCGGCCTGTCCGCGCCCGTCGGGCCGATCGCCGCGGCCGCCGCTTACAAGCAGGCCGAGCAGGCCCTGTCGGTGGCGCGTCGGCGCGGCCGCGTCCTGGTCGAGCACGAGCAGCTCGCCGCCGGGTCCGTCGTGCCGCTGCTGGCCGACGACGCCGTGAAGGCGTTCGCCGACGGTCTGCTGCGGCCGCTGTACGAGCACGACGCCACCGGCCGCGGCGACCTCGTCGCCTCCCTGAAGGCCTGGCTGTCCCGGCACGGCCAGTGGGACGCGGCCGCCGCCGACCTGGGCGTGCACCGCCACACCCTGCGCTACCGGATGCGGCGCGTCGAGGAGATCCTCGGCCGCTCCCTGGACGACCCGGACGTACGGATGGAGCTGTGGCTGGCGCTGAAGGCCACGGCCCCCGAGTAGAGGCCGAAATCGGCGCACGCCGACGAGCCGAAGCGGAAAGCGGCCCACCCCGGCGAGCAGAGGCCGAAAGCGGCGCACCCCCGATGAGCAGAAGTCCAAAGCGGCGCACCCCGGAAGCCGACTGCTACGAATCGGACAACCCCGTCGCCCGCACGCCCCACCTACGGTGGTTCAGGTAACCCCCAGCAGACCTCTACGCGGAAGGGCCGGGACTCGATGACCGCCACCCACGCCTTCTGGCTCGCCGGCCGCCAGGCCACCGGCACGGACACCTTCGACGTGACGAACCCGTACGACGGCCGTCTCGTCGGCAAGGTCAGCGTCCCGACCGAGGCCCAGGTCGAGGAGGCCGTCGCCGCCGCGCACGGTGTGCTCGACGAGTTCGCCGCCACCCCGGCCCACGTACGCGCCGCCGCCCTGGACCACGTCTCCAGGCGGCTGGCCGAGCGCACCGAGGAGATCGCCCAGCTGATCTCCGCCGAGAACGGCAAGCCGGTCAAGTGGGCGCGCGGCGAGGTCGGCCGTGCCGTCTCCGTCTTCCGCTTCGCGGCCGAGGAGGCCCGCCGCTTCAACGGTGGCGACGCCCAGCGCCTGGACACCGACGCCGGCGGCGTCGGCCGCCTGGGCCTGACTCGCCGCTTCCCCAAGGGCGTGGTCCTCGGCATCGCGCCGTTCAACTTCCCGCTGAACCTGTGCGCCCACAAGATCGCCCCGGCCATCGCCGTCGGCGCGCCGATCATCCTCAAGCCCGCCCCGGCCACCCCGCTGTCCGGTCTGATCCTCGGTGAGCTGCTCGCCGAGACGGACCTGCCGGCCGGTTCCTGGTCGGTGCTGCCGGTGCTCAACGAGGCCATGCCCGCCCTGGTCCAGGACGAGCGCCTGCCGGTCATCTCCTTCACCGGCTCGGACAAGGTCGGCTACGCCATCCAGCAGTCCGTGCCGCACAAGCACTGCACGCTGGAGCTGGGCGGCAACGCCGCGGCCGTCGTCCTCGGCGACTGGTCCTCCGAGGCGGACCTGGACTGGGCGGCGACCCGGATCGCCACCTTCTCCAACTACCAGGCCGGCCAGTCCTGCATCTCCGTGCAGCGCGTGATCGCCGACGCCTCCGTCTACGACCGGCTGGCCGAGAAGGTCGTCGCGGCCGTCGAGGCGCAGGTCACCGGCGACCCGGCCGCCGACTCCACCGACGTGGGCCCGCTGGTCAGCGAGGACGCCGCCCGGCGCGTGGAGTCCTGGGTGAACGAGGCCGTCGAGGCCGGCGCCAAGCTCCTCACCGGCGGCACCCGGGACGGCGCCACCTACGCGCCGACCGTGGTGGCGGGCCTGCCCGAGGGCGTCACCCTCGCCAGCGAGGAGGTCTTCGGCCCGGTCCTGAGCCTGCAGAAGGTGGACGGCGAGGCCGAGGCGTTCGCCGCAGTCAACGACTCCAAGTTCGGCCTCCAGGCGGGTGTGTTCACCCACGACCTGCGCACCGCCTTCCGCGCCCACCGTGCGCTGGAGGTCGGCGGCGTGATCGTCGGCGACGTGCCCTCCTACCGCGCCGACCAGATGCCGTACGGCGGCGTCAAGCAGTCCGGCGTCGGCCGCGAGGGCGTCCGCTACGCGATGGACGACTACACCTATGAGCGCGTCCTGGTGCTGACCGGCCTCGCCCTCTGAGGCGTCACGGACACACCGTCACGGCGGCCGGACCACGGCCGGAGCCCACACTGTGCGGGGGCTCCGGCCGTCGCCGTGTCCGCGACCGCACAGGGTCGGTGGCCGTCAGGTGACCGCTGCCGCGCGGGGCGACGGTCCCCCCTGACCCGTGCCGAAGGGGCCCGGCACCGGTGCGCTTCCGCTGCCGGGCCCCTTCCCTGCGCCGGCTTCCACCGGACCCTCAGCCGGAGAAGCCGACGTGCGCGAGCCGCAGCGGGCCGCGCAGCCTGAGGTGGACGTCGTGCACGCCCTCGGCGGTCAGCCGGGCGTCCACGGTGACGTAGGAGTACGGGCCCGGCGTCGGGGCGGCCGGGGTCAGCACCGCGAGGACCGGGCCGCCGTCGAGGGACACCTCCAGCACGCCCTCGCCCGCGAGGCGCGCCCGGACCGCCGTGACACCCGGGCCGAAGTCGCAGTCGCGGTAGACCAGTTCGCCGGTGCCGTCCCCGGCCGTGGTCACCGCGTCCCCGGACACCTTGGTGCGGTCGACGATCCGGGTGCCGCTCTGCTCGTCGAAGTCGGCTGCCTCCAGGCCGCGTTCGGCGACGGCGCGCGGCTTCGCGGGCTCGCCCTCGAGCGTCACCGTCGTCCGTGCCCGGACGTCCTCGCTCGAGGCGGCCGCCAGCAGCTCGTACGGCCCCGGTTCCACGCGCCACCGGCCCTCGGCCACGTCCCAGAACCCGAAGTCCCTCAACGGCACGGTGAGTTCGAGGTCGGTCCGCTCCCCGGGTGCCAGGGTCAGCCTGCGGTGCGCCAGCAGCTCCCGGCGCGGCCGCACCACCGACGGGGCGGCCGCGCGCAGGTACAACTGGGCCACCTCGTCGGCCGTGGTGCGACCGGTGTTGGTCACGCCGAACGACACCAGTACCGCGTCACCGTCGACCCGGGCGCTCAGGTCGTCGTACGCGAACGAGGCGTAGGACAGTCCGTGCCCGAACGGGAACAGCGGGACGCCCTCGAAGTAGAGGTAGGTCTGACGGCCGCCGATCACGTCGTAGTCGAGCAGGTCCGGCAGGTCGGCGTCGCGGGAGTACCAGGTCTGCGGCAGCCGGCCGGCGGGGGAGACGTCACCGGCCAGCACCCGGGCCAGCGCCGTGCCCGCGGCCTGGCCGCCGTGCGCGGTCCACAGCACGGCCGCGAGGGGGCCCGGCTCGACGGCGTAGGGGTACGCGGAGACCAGCGCGAGCACGGTCCGCGAGTTCGCGGCGCGGGCGGCGCGCAGCAGCCGCCGCTGGTGGCCCGGCAGCGCCAGGGTGGTGCGGTCCTGCGTCTCCCGGCCGTTGATGTGCGGGTCGTTGCCCGCGACCACCACGACCACGTCCGCGTCGGCCGCCACCCGTGCCACCGCCGCCTCGCCGCGCTCGACGACCTCCAGCGCGAAGATCTCGGCGCCCTCCTCGGCAACCTTCACGCCGTCGGCGGCGACGCACACGGGGCGGCCCGTCCCCAAGTGCCTGAGGAGGTGACCGTGCTCGTGGGGTTCGAGCCGGAACGTCTCCTGCACGACCCAGCCGCCGGGCCGGTCGGCGGAGGCGCGGACCGGACCGTCGTCGGCGACCGAGAGATAGCGCCCGTCGGGAGCGCGCAGGGTGAGCACGCCCTCGCCCCAGTCGATCAGGGCGAACTCGGTGCCCTCGGCGCCGGCCGTCAGCGGCGGCAGATCGGTACGGCCGCCGAGCAGCGCCGGGTCCAGCGCGCCCTCGGCGCCGCGCACCTCGTCGGCGGCCCCCACGGCCTCGGGCACCCGCAGATACCGGCCGTCGGCCGTGCGCAGCCGGACCCGGTCCACCCCTTCGGTGAACCGCACACAGTCCGCGCCGAACCGCTCGTACAGGCCCTCCAGCGGGGTGGAGCGGTGCATCAGGGTGCCGCTGTACCAGTCGAGCTTGCACTCGTCGGCGAGCAGCCCGACGACCGCGATCCGGGTGCCGGGGGCGAGCGGCAGGACACCGTCGTTCTTCAGCAGCACGATCGCCTGCTCGGCCGCCTCCCGGGCCAGCTCCCGGTGCTCCGGGGTGTCGTGCGCGCCGGAGGCGTCGAAGGCGTCCGGGCCGTCGAACTCCCCGAGCCGGAAACGGACCGAGAGCTGCCGGCGCACCGCGCGGTCGAGGTCCGCCTCGGTCAACAGGCCCTGCTCGAGCGCGCCTTGCACGCGGGCGACGATCGGCGAGGAGTCGGTGCCGTGGTCGGTGAAGCTGTCCACACCGGCCAGGACCGCGGCGGCGGTCGCCTCCTCGTGGGTGTCGAAGTAGTGCTCGGAGTCGACCAGGTTGGAGGGCGCCCCCGCGTCCGAGCAGACCAGCAGCTCCTCCTCGGTCCAGGTCCGCAACTGCTCGCGCAGATACGGGGAGACGTGGTTGGGGCGCCCGTTGACCAGGTTGTACGCCGGCATCACCCCGGCCACCGCGCCCGCCTCGACGGTGGCGCGGAAGGCGCGCAGGTCGTACTCGTGCAGCACCCGCGGGCGCACCGAGGACGAGGAGGTGTCGCGGTCCGTCTCGTTGTTGTGCGCCAGCCAGTGCTTGAGCACGGGGGCGGTGCGCCAGTACATCGGGTCGGTACCGCGCAGGCCGTGGGTGTAGGCGGTGGCAAGGGCGGAGGTGAGCCGCGGGTCCTCGGAGTAGCCCTCCTCGTTGCGGCCCCACAGCGGGTGGCGCAGCAGGTTCACCGTGGGGGCCCAGACGTTGAGGCCGACCCGCTCGTCGCGGGCGCGCATCGCGCGGGCCTCCTGCCCCACCGCCTCGCCGACCCGGCGCACCAGATCCTCGTTCCAGGTCGCGCCGAGGCCGACGGCCTGCGGGAACACCGTCGCCGGGCCCATCCAGGCGACCCCGTGCAGAGCCTCCTGCCCGGTGCGGAACGCGGCGATGCCGAGCCGCTCGACGGCGGGGGCGTACTGGTGCAGGAAAGCCGCCTTCTCGTCGGGTGTCAGACGCGACAGCAGGTCGTCGACGCGCTTCGCGAACGGCAGTCGCGAATCGCGGAACGGCGGCACGGGCGGCGTGGATGCGGTCACGAGGAGGTCCCCTTGCGATGGAACGGCGCGGCTCTTTCGAAGCGCTTCGATGCTGATTCGGCGCGGCTCGGGTGTCAAGACTTCGCGGGGTCGGAAACGGTCCGTCCGGCCAGCATTTCAAGCCCGAGGCGAGGTTTGCGGGAAGTCCCGGAGGGTCCAGGAATCTTGGGGACGACCCTTGTGCACCCCAGGGTGTTCACCTAACCTCGCAGCAACATCGAAGCGCTTCGACGATCGCCGTAGTCCGACGCGTCGCAGTCAGACGCGCAGCATCACAAGAGCCGCTTCCGCTCGGCCAGTTCCACCGAAGACACCGCAGCCGACGGCCGAACCGCCGGGTGTCCTGGTGCGCCACGAAGGGTTGACGCAATGACGCCGAACGCCTCCGCCTCCTCCTCCGGTCCCAGCAGGAGAAGCTTCCTCGCCTCCACCGCGGTCGCCACCGCGGCCGTGGCCGGGGGGATGCCGCTGCTCGCCGCCTGCGGCGGGTCCTCCGAGGGCGGCTCGCGCGACGGCACCACCTCGGGCAAGGACGCGAAGAAGATCCTCCCGGCCTACGTCGCCGGCAACGTCGTCGTCCCCGACATCCCCGCCCGGAACGGCTCGGCGGCCGGGTTCACCGCCGAACTCGACCTCGCCGGCCTGAAGACCTCGGTCCCGAAGAAGCTCGGCAAGGGCGGCGAGGTCACCTTCATGTCGCCGTTCTGGGGCTCGCCCCCGAAGTCGGACAACGCCTACTACCGGGCGATGAACGACCTGATCGGCGTCGACGTCCGGTGGCAGAACCAGGACGGCAACACCTACGAGCAGAAGCTCGGCGCGGTCCTCGCCTCCAGCGAGGTCCCGGACGTGGTGGTCGTGCCCGGCTGGAACATGAACGGCAAGATCCCCAGCGCCGTCATCAGCAAGTTCGCCGATCTCGGCCCCTACCTGTCCGGCGACGCGGTCAAGCAGTACCCGAACCTCGCCGCGATACCCACCGACGCCTGGCAACGCTCCATCTTCGGCGGCAGGCTGCGCGGCCTGCCGATGCCCGCCTCCTACGTCACCAACATCGTGCCCCTCTACCGCCAGGACCTCTTCGAGAAGGAGGGGTACGAAGTCCCCAGGTCCTGCGACGAGTTCATGGCCCTGGCCAAGGACATCACCAACGCCAGGGCCAGACGCTGGGCGTGCATGGACATGAAGTGGACGGCCTTCCAGGCCTTCGGGGTGCTCTCCGGCGCGGAGAAGCCGCTCGGCTGGAACCTCGTCGACGGCAAGCTGGTCTACCGCATCGAGACCCAGGAGTACCTGGAGGCGCTCGAGTGGTCCCGCAAGCTCTTCGCCGCGGGAGTCGTCCACCCCGACGCCGAGATGGGCAAGAACGCCCCCGACCCGGGCCCCAAGTTCGCCAAGGGCGAGTTCCTCGTCTACAACCAGGACATCTCGCAGTGGTGGAGCCGCACCACCGAACAGGCCGTCCAGAACCCGGACTTCAAGATCTGGGGCATGGACGTCTGGGGCCACGACGGCGGCACCCCCACCCTGTGGGCCACCCAGCCGGCCAACATCTTCGCCTTCGTCAACAAGAAGGCCTCCGAGTCGGTGATACGCGACGTGCTCGCCGTCGCCAACGTCACCGCGGCGCCGTACGGCACCAAGGAGTTCATGCTCACCAACTACGGCGTGGAGGGCACCCACTACACCGTCGAGAAGGGCGTCCCGACCAAGACCGACCAGGGCAACATCGACGTGCTCAACGCCTACGTCATGGTCGCGAGCCCCGCCCCGACCATCGCGCACCCCGACTTCCCCGAGGTCGGCCGCGGCCAGGTCGAGTGGCAGCAGCGCATGGGCGCCGTCACCAGGAAGAGCTCCTTCTACGGCATGCAGATCACCGAGCCCAGCCGCTACACCAACCTCTCCAACGACTTCGAGCAGCTGGAGGACGACATCGTCCGCGGCCGCAAGAAGATCGGCGACATGCAGCAGGCCGTCGCCGACTGGAAGAGCAAGGGCGGCGACGGCCTGCGCGACTGGTACCGGAAGATCCTCGACGAGAACGGCACGGCCGGCTGACCCGGCCCCGGCGGACAAGGAGAAGGCAAGGAGAACAGCCGTGTCCCACAGCACGGTCCCTCGCAGCCGCGAGACCGACACGACGGTGAAGACCCCGGGGGCGTCCGGCGCCGCCCCGGGGGCAACGGGAGAACGCCCGACGGGCGAGCCCCGCCTCGCAGCCCGGTTCCGCCGGGACCGGCTGCTGCTCCTGATGACCCTGCCCGCCGCCGTGCTGGTCCTGGTCTTCAACTACGTGCCGATCCTCGGCAACGTCGTCGCCTTCCAGGACTACGACCCCTACATCAGCGACAACGGCGTCGTCTCCATCCTCAACAGCCCCTTCGTCGGGCTGGAGAACTTCCGGCGGATCTTCGAGGACTCGGCGTTCTGGACCGCGCTCCAGAACACACTGGTGCTCTTCGTCCTCCAGCTCGTGCTGTACTTCCCCGTCCCGATCCTGCTCGCGCTGCTCATCAACAGCGTGGTCAGACCCCGGGTGCGCGCGATATCCCAGGCGATCCTCTATCTGCCGCACTTCTTCTCCTGGGTCCTCGTCATCGCCGTCTTCCAGCAGCTCCTCGGCGGCGCCGGCCTGCTCTCCCAGCTCCTGCGCCAGCACGGGTACGACGGGCTCGACATCATGACCGACCCGGAGACCTTCAAGTACCTGGTCACCGCGCAGTCCGTATGGAAGGACGCCGGCTGGGGGATCATCGTCTTCCTCGCCGCGCTGTCCTCCGTGCCGACGGACCTGTACGAGGCCGCCGCCATGGACGGGGCCGGCCGATGGCGCCGCATCTGGCACGTCACCCTGCCCGCGCTGCGGCCGGTGATCGCGCTGCTGCTGGTCCTGCGCGTGGGTGACGCCCTCACCGTCGGCTTCGAACAGATCCTGCTCCAGCGCGACGCCGTGGGGCCCGGCGCAGCCGAGGTCCTCGACACCTTCGTGTGGTGGAACGGCGTCCGCAACCAGGACTTCGGCTACGCGGCCGCCGCCGGACTCGTCAAGGGCGTGGTCAGTCTCGGACTGGTCCTCGTCGCGAACAAGGTGGCCCATCTCATGGGCGAGCAGGGGGTGTACAAGAAGTGACCGCCGTCATGGACAGCGACCGGGCCGGGTCCGCCGCCCGGCCCCGCCGGTGGCAGAGCCCGCCCCGGCCCGCGTGGGAGGAGCGGCCCGGACCGGCCGGACTCGCGGCCAAGGCCCTCGTCCTGGCCCTGGCCTGCCTCGCGATCCTGTTCCCGCTGTGGATCGTCGTGGTGACCAGCCTGTCCTCGCGCAGGGCGATCGACGAGGCGGGCGGGCTGGTCATGGTCCCGCAGGACATCACCTTCGTCGCCTACCGGGAACTGCTCAGCGGCGGCCAGGTCACCCGCGCCGCCGTCGTCAGCGTCCTCGTCACCCTCGTCGGCACGCTGTTCTCCATGGCCGTGTCCGTCCTGTGCGCCTACGGGCTCTCCCGGACCGGCTCCCTCGGACACCGCTGGATCCTGCTGTTCCTGCTGGCCACGATGTTCTTCAGCGCCGGCCTCATCCCCACGTATCTGCTCGTGCAGTCGCTCGGGCTGACCGACACCTACCTCGCGCTGATCCTTCCCAGCGCGGTGAGCGTCTTCAACATCCTGGTCCTGCGCGGGTTCTTCATGGGCATCTCGCAGGAACTGACGGACAGCGCGCGGATCGACGGGGCCGGGGATCTGCGGATCCTCTGGCAGATCGTCATGCCCCTGTCCCGCGCCGTGATCGCCGTGATCACCCTGTTCTACGCCGTCGGGTACTGGAGCGCCTGGTTCAACGCGTCCCTGTACCTCAACGACCAGGACATGATGCCGCTCCAGAACGTCATGATCCAGCTCGTGCAGAAGCAGGAGGCTCCCGTGGGGCTGGGCCAGGCCATCAAGACCGGTGAACTGTCCGGGCTGGCCGTGCAGATGGCCGTCATGGTGATGGCGCTGCTGCCGGTGGCCGTGCTGTCGCCGTTCGTGCAGCGGCATTTCAAGAAGGGGATGCTGACCGGCGCGGTCAAGGGCTGAAGCCCGGGCGGGTTAGGGCCGTTGGGGCATATGCCGCCGTTTGTCTCGCCGCTTCGTCGTGGTTGCTCGCGCCCACGCGGCGGAGCCGCACATCGATACAGCCCCGCGCCCCCAGGCAATAAGCAGGCACGTCCCCCACTCCCTCCTTCCAGATCGAGGTACCTCATGCGTGCCCCCATGCCCTCTCGGCGGACCGTTCTCGCAGGCAGCGTTGCTGTCGCAGGTCTCGCGGTACTGCCCTTTTCCGCGCCAGCCCAAGCGGTACCCGCCCCGAGCGGGTCCTACCGCTGGCGCAACGTCGTCATCGGCGGCACCGGATTCGTCACCGGCGTCCTGTTCCACCCCTCCGTACGGGGGCTCGCCTATGCCCGGACCGACATCGGCGGCGCGTACCGGTGGGACGAGCGCACGGCGCGGTGGACGCCGCTGGTCGACCACCTCGGGTGGGACGACTGGAACCTCCTGGGCGTGGAGGCGATGGCCGTCGACCCTGCCCACCCCGACCGGGTGTACCTCGCCCTCGGCACCTACGCGCAGCCCTGGGCCGGCAACGGGGCCGTGCTGCGGTCCGAGGACCGGGGCGCGACCTGGACGCGCGCCGACCTCGCGGTGAAGCTCGGGGCCAACGAGGACGGCCGCGGCTGCGGCGAGCGGCTGCTCGTCGACCCGCGTGACAGCGACACCCTGTGGCTGGGCACCCGGCACGACGGGCTGCTCAGATCCACCGACCGGGGTGCGACCTGGGCCCCCGCACCCGGCTTCCCGGCCACGCCCGGCGCGTCGGGGCAGGGCGTGACCCTGCTGGTCGCCGCAGGCCGGGCCGTCTACGCCGGCTGGGGCGACGGCGACGGCACCTCCCCGAACCTCTTCCGCACGACCGACGGCGGGGTCACCTGGGCCGCCGTCCCCGGGCAGCCCTCCGGAAATACGGCCAGGGTCCCCGTCCGCGCCGCCTACGACCGGCACACCCGCGAGCTGTACCTGACCTTCGCGAACGCGCCCGGCCCCAACGGGCAGTCCGACGGCAGCGTGCACAAGCTGGCCACCGGCACCGGGAAGTGGACCGAGGTCACCCCGGTGCGGCCCGGCGGCTTCACGGACGACGGGTCCGCCGACAGCTTCGGCTACGGCGGGGCCGCCGTGGACGCGCGTCGGCCCGGGACCGTCGTCGTGTCCACGAACAACCGCTGGGCGGCGGTAGACACCCTCTTCCGCAGCACCGACGGTGGCCGCACCTGGACGTCCCTGAAGGACTCCGCCGTGCTGGACGTCTCCGAGACCCCCTATCTCAAGTGGGGTGAGGAGCACCCCAAGTTCGGCTGGTGGATCCAGGCCGTGGCAGTCGACCCCTACGACTCCGGCCACGTCGTGTTCGGCACCGGCGCCACGCTCTACGGCACCCGCGACCTCGTGCACTGGGCACCGCAGATCCGGGGCCTGGAGGAGACGGCCGTGCGCCAGCTGGTCTCGCCTCCGGTCGGGGAGGCGCACCTGCTCAGCGGCTCGGGCGACATCGGCGTACTGCGCCACGAGCGGTTCACGGCGTCTCCGGCGGACGGCATGGCGACGAACCCCGTGTTCGGGTCGGCGACGGGACTCGCGCTGGCCGCGGCCAGGCCCGCGTACGTCGTCCGCAGCGGCTGGGGCGACCACGGCAACGGCGCGTACTCCCACGACGGCGGGCGGACCTGGGCGCCCTTCGCGGCCCAGCCCGACATCGCCCAGAGTGCACCGGGGCCGATCGCCACCAACGCCGACGGCAGTGTGCTGCTGTGGTCCTTCGTGCACTGGGACGGCACCCGGCACCCCACCCACCGCTCGGCGGACAACGGCACGACCTGGTCCGAGGTCCTCTCCTTCCCGAAGGGCGTCACGCCCGTCGCCGACCCGGCCGACCCGACGCTCTTCTACGCATACGACTTTGATAACGGAACGGTATACGCCAGCACTGACAGTGGCCTTTCCTTCAGCGCCCGGGCGACCGGACTGCCCGCCGGGGACAGCCAGTTCAAGCTGGCCGCGGCGCCGGGCCGGAGCGGTGACCTGTGGCTCTCCACCAAGTGGAACGGGCTGTACCGCTCCGTCGACGGCGGCCTGACCTTCACCAAGTCCGACAGTTGCCGGGCCTCCTACACCCTCGGCTTCGGCAAGGCCGCCGACGGCGCCGACTACCCGGCGGTCTACCAGGTCGGTGCCGTCGAGGCCGTCACCGCCGTCCTGCGCTCCGACGACGCCGGCCGCACCTGGACCCGGATCAACGACGACCGGCACCAGTGGGGCTGGACCGGCGAGGCCATCACCGGAGACCCCCGCGTCCACGGCCGCGTCTACCTGGCCACCAACGGCCGCGGCATCCAGTACGGGGAGCCCGTATGAACCCGGCGCGTGACACGAGGCCGACGCTCGCCACCGCCACCACGAGGCCGACCTTCGCCACCGCCACCCGGGGCCGTCTCCTCTTCGGCGGCGACTACAACCCCGAGCAGTGGCCCGAGGAGACCTGGCACGAGGACGTCCGCCTGATGAAGGACGCCGGAGTCAACTCCGTCACCCTCGGTGTCTTCTCCTGGGCGAAGCTCGAACCCCGCCCGGGGGAGCGGGACTTCGCCTGGCTGGACCGGCTGATGGACCTGACGCACGAGCACGGCATCGGCGTCGTCCTCGCCACCCCGACCTCCGCCCCACCGCCCTGGATGGGCCGGCTGCACCCCGACACGCTGCCCCGCGACGCGGACGGCCGTATCGAGTGGTGGGGCGGACGCCAGCACTTCTCGCACTCCAGCGCCACCTACCGCGCGTACGCCGCCGCCATCACCGAGGACCTCGCCGCGCGGTACGCGGACCACCCCGCCCTCACGATGTGGCACATCAACAACGAGTACTGCACCGTCGACCACGGCGACGAGGCGGCCGCAGCCTTCCGCCGCTGGCTGCGCGCCCGGTACGGCAGCCTCGACGCCCTCAACTCCGCCTGGGGAACCGCCTTCTGGAGCCAGGGCTACGACACCTGGGACGGCGTCCTGCCCCCGCGTCACGCGCACTACCTGAACAACCCCGGCCAAGTGCTCGACTTCCGGCGCTTCACCTCCGACATGCTCCTGGAGTGCTTCACCGCCGAGCGCGACATCGTCCGCCGACACACCCCGCACCTCCCGGTCACCACCAACTTCATGCCGCTGTTCAGCGGCGTGGACGCCTGGCGCTGGGCCGAGGAGGAGGACGTCGTCTCCGTCGACCTCTACCCGGACCCCCGCGACCCCCTGGGCGCCCAGCGGGGCGCGCTGGTCCAGGACATGACCCGGTCGCAGGCCAGGGGCCCCTGGATGCTGATGGAACAGGCGGCCGGGGCGGTCAACTGGCGTGGCGTCAACCACCCCAAGCCGCGCGGCCTCAACCGGCTGTGGTCCCTCCAGGCCGTCGCCCGGGGCGCCGACGCCGTCTGCTACTTCCAGTGGCGGCAGTCCCGGCAGGGCGCCGAGAAGTTCCACTCCGCGATGCTCTCCCACGCGGGCGAGGAGGGCCGCACCCACCAGGAGGTCCGGCGGATCGGCGCCGAGTTCCGGAGGCTGGCCGAGGTCACGGGCACCTCCCCGGAGGCCGACGTGGCGATCCTGCACGACTGGCACGCCTGGTGGGCCTCCGCCCAGGACGGCCGTCCGTCCGCCGAGGTCGACCACGCCGACGTCCTGACCGCCTGGCACCGCGCCCTGTGGGAGGCCCACCTCACCACCGACCTCGCCCACCCCGAACACGACCTCACCGCCTACAGGCTGGTCGTCGTCCCCCAGCTCTACCTGCTCACCGACGCCGCGATCGACAACCTGCTCGCCTACGTCGCCCAGGGCGGCACCCTCGTCTGCGGTTTCCTCACCGGCGTCGCCGACCGGGACGACCGGGTACGGCCGGGCGGGATGGACGTACGGCTGCGGGAGCTGTTCGGCATCCGCACGCTGCACGAGTGGTGGCCACTGGCGGCGGGGGAGCACGTCGAGTGCGACGGCTTCCGCGGGACGCTGTGGTCCGAGGAGATCGAGGCCACGGCGGACGCCCGCACGACGCCGTACAAGGGCGGCGAACTCGACGGCATGCCCGCCGTGCTCCGCAACGGGCGCGCCTGGTACCTCTCCACTCTCCCCGAGCCGGAGGCGCTGCGCGGCCTGCTCGCGCGGATCGCCTCCGAGGCGGGTGTCCGGCCGGTGCTCGACGGCCTCCCCGCCGACGTCGAGGCCGTGCGCCGGGGTGAGCTGCTGTTCCTGCTCCACCACGGCCGCGACCCGGTCACCGTCACCGTGCCGGGCACCCACCGGGACCTCCTCACCGGCGAGAGCGTCACGGACCGCGTCACCCTCGGCCGGTACGGCGTGGCGGTACTGAAGCCATGACCGCCGACCCGGCCGGGGGCGGCCCCGTCCACGCCACCTGGGAGCCCCGCCCCGCCACCCGCTGGGAGGACGGCTTCCTCACCGGCAACGGCCACCACGGCGCCCTCGTCCTCGGCGACCCCTACGACGACCGGGTCGTCGTCACCCACCACACCCTGGTCCGCCCCAACGGCTCGGAACACGCCCGCGCCCCGGAGCTGGCCGCCCGGCTCCCCGCCCTCCAGGACCGGTTGCTGGCGGGCGACGTCACCGCCGCCGAGGAGTTCACCGACGGGCGTCCCCTGCAGTGGGTGCAGCCCTTCCACCCGGCCTTCGCCCTGCGTCTGAGACGACGGGCCGGGCGGGACGACCCGGACGAGCGGGACGGCGACGCGGACTACCCCCACTTGCCCGACCTCACCACCGGCGACGGCTACCGCCGCTCCGTCGACTTCACCACCGGCGAGGTCACCGCCCGCACCCCCGACTGGACCAGCCGGGTCTTCGTCTCCCGCGCGGACGACGTGATCGTCCAGCACATCACAGGGCCCGCCCTCACCCTGCACCTCACCCAGGACCACCGCCTGCCCGGCGCCCCCCGAGGCCTCCGCGTCGGCCACGCGGCGCACGTCACCCCCGAGGGCGCGGTCCTCACCCTGCGCGCCCGCTACCCCGGCGCCGACCGTGCCTGCACAGGCACCACCCTGGTCGCGCTCACCGGCGGCACCGTCACCCTCGCCGCGCCCGGCACCCACATCGAGGGCGCCGAGGCCGTGCTGCTCCTGACCCGGGTGCGCCGCCACACCGGGGAGCTCGACGCGGCCGGGGAGGCCCGCGCCCTGCGTGACCTGCTCGCCGGCCGGTCCTACGACGACCTCCTCGAACGGCATCTCGTCGCGCACCGCACCGCCTACACGCGTGTCACCCTCGACCTGGACGCCGACCCAGCCGCACGCGCGCTGCCCGGCTCGGAGTTGCTCAAGCTCACGCGACGCAGCCCGGCCGCCCTGCTGGAACGTCTCTTCGCCGCCGGCCGCTACCACCTGCTGTCCGCCTCCGGCCTTTTCCCGCCCCGGCTGACCGGCCTGTGGACCGGCGACTGGGACACGGCCTGGTCCGGCGCGTTCACCACGGACGCCAACCTCAACCTCCAGACGGCGTCCGCCGCCGCGGCCGCGCTCCCGGAAGTCACCGACGCCCTGGCCCGGCTCGTCCACGGCCAGCTCCCCGACTGGCGCGAGAACGCCCGCGCGATCTTCGGTGCGCGGGGCATCGCCGCCCCCGCGCACACCGACGGCGAGTCCGGGCACACCTACCACTTCTCCCGCGAGTACCCCCTCCACCTGTGGACGGCCGGCGCCGACTGGCTGCTGAAGCCGCTGGTCGACCACGACGAGACCCGGGGCGCCCGTGACCCGCGTACGACCGCGGCGCTGGCCGAACTCGCCGACTTCTACGAGGACCTCCTCACCCGCGCCGACGCCGACGGCCGGCTGGTCGTCGTGCCCTCCTACTCACCGGAGAACCGGCCCGCGAACGCCGGCTGGGGCGCGATCGACGCGGCCATGGACCTCTCCGCCGCCCGCCACGCGCTGCTGACGGCCGCCGAGTACCACCCGGACCGCGCCGACCGCCTCAGGGCCCTCGCCGAGCGTCTCCCACCCCACCGGATCAACGCCGACGGCGCCCTCGCCGAATGGGCCCGCCCGGGCCTCGACGACACCTACGACCACCGCCATCTGAGTCATCTCTACGGCGTCTGGCCGCTGGACGAGATCAACCCGTACGACACCCCCGGGCTGTCCGCGGCCGCCCACCGTGCCCTCGAACTGCGCGGCGCCGAGAACGACTCCGCGCACGGGCACCTCCACCAGGCGCTGATCGCGGCCCGGCTCGGGGACGCGGGCCGGGTCTCCCTGGCCCTCCATCGGGTCCTCGGCGGCGACTACTTCCACGCCTCGCTGATGAGCGCGCACTACCCGGACCGCCACGTCTACAACGCGGACGCCGCCCACACCCTGCCCGCCGTGCTGATCGAGGCGCTCGTCCGGTCGACCCCCACTCGGCTCGTCCTGCTGCCGGCCCGGCCGCGCGAACTCCCCGAGGGCGAACTGCGCGGCATCCTCACGCGGTTCGGAGCCGAGGTCGACCTCAGCTGGAGCCCCGCCCAAGCCACCGCGGTGATCCGCCCGGCGCGGACCTGCCGCGTGGACCTCAGAACCCCCCGCGCCGACGCACGGTCGCTCGACCTCGTCGCCGGAGAGGAGCACGTCCTCACCCTGAGGACGTGACAGCAGCACACCCCACCCCACCCATGGAAGGGACACCATGGCACTCCGCAACCGAGGTCGGTTCCTGACCGCCCTGCTGGCCCCGGCCCTCGCCCTCGGCGCCACCGTCGGCCTCGCCGCCGCCCCCGCCCGGGCCGCCGTCTGGTCCACCTGCGACCAGTGGGGCAACACCACGCTGAACGGCTACACCCTCTACAACAACATCTGGGGATCCGGCGCCGGCAGCCAGTGCGCATGGGCCAACTCCGGCACCAGCTGGGGCGCCTGGGCCGACCACCCGAACACCGGCGGCATCAAGTCGTACCCCAACTCCAAGAAGGTGATCAACAGGACGATCGCCTCCCTGGGCTCGCTGACCAGCAGCTACAACGTCACCGTCCCGTCCTCCGGCGCGTACAACACCTCGTACGACATCTGGGACACCGACTACGACTACGAGATCATGCTCTGGGTGAACTACAACGGCGCCGTCGGCCCCCTCGGCACCAGCCAGGGCACTCTCACCCTCGGCTCCCACACCTGGACCGTCTACAAGGGCACCAACGGCGTCAACCAGGTGTTCTCCTTCCTGCGCACCTCGGACTCGACCTCCGGCACCGTGGACATCAGGGCGATCCTCAGGTGGATCGCCGACACCAAGGGCTGGATGTCGAGCGGCGAGACCATCGGCGACGTCCAGTTCGGCTACGAGATCACCTCGTCGTCCGGCGGCCTGGACTTCATCACCAACAACCTGACCGTCAGCAGCAGCTGACCTCACCAACAACCTCACGGTCAGCGGGAGTTGACCAGGCGAGAGACGCGCGTGGGGGGGGGGGGGCCCCCCCCCCACCCCCCCCCCACCCCCCCCCCCCCCCCCCCCCTCCCCCCCCCCCCCCCCCCCCCCCCCCCCCCCCCCCCCCCCACCTCACCGCACGGCTACTCCGCTACGGGCAGCCGTGCCCCGTCCCGCAGGAACAGCGGGACGCGGTCCAGCGGGGCGTCGACCGCGACGGCCGCACCGCCCTCGTACACGGCACCCGTCCACGCGTCCGTCCAGCGCGCCCCCGCGGGGAGGTAGGCCGTGCGGGTGGTCGCCCCCGCGGTCAGCACCGGCGCGACGAGCAGGTCCCGGCCGAGCAGATAGGCGTCGTCCACCGACCAGGCCGCCGGGTCCCGGGGGAACTCCAGGAACAGCGGCCGCAGCACCGGCAGCCCCTCCTCGTGGGCCTCCCGCATGACCCGGAGGACGTAGGGCCGCAGCCGTTCGCGCAGCCGCAGGTACTTCTCCATGATCGCCCCGGCCTCCTCGCCGTACGACCAGACCTCGTTGGGGCCGCCGGTCATGTCCGGGCCCAGTTCCATGCCCGGGTCGCGGAAGCCGTGCAGGCGCATCAGCGGGGACAGCGTGCCGAACTGGAACCAGCGGATCATGACCTCGCGGTAGGCCGGGTCGTCCGGGTCGCCGCCGTGGAAGCCGCCGATGTCGGTGTTCCACCACGGGATGCCGGACAGGGCGGTGTTGAGTCCGGCGGCGATCTGCCGGCGCAGGGTCGCGAAGTCGGTGCCGATGTCACCCGACCACAGGGCGGCCCCGTAGCGCTGACTGCCCGCCCACGCCGACCGGTTGAGGGTGATGACCTCCGACTCGCCCTCCGCGAGGAGCCCCTCGTGGAAGGCGCGGGAGTTCTCCGCCGGGTACAGGTTGCCCACCTCCAGGCCGGGGCCCGCCCAGTAGCGCAGGTTCTCCGGGAAGCCGGGCTTCAGCTCGGGCTCGCAGGCGTCCAGCCAGAAGGCCGTGATGCCGTACGGACGCAGGTAGTTGTCCCGTATCTTCGACCACACGAACTCCCGTGCCTCGGGGTTGGTGGCGTCGTAGAACGCGACCTGGACGGTGGAGGCGACCTCCTTGTCCGGCCAGTCGGCGTGCGCCAGCGGCCCGTACTGGGTGCCGATGAAGTAGCCGCGCTGCTCCATGACCGGGTGGTTCTCGCTCAGCGGTGACACCGACGGCCAGACGCTGACCACCAGCTTGACGCCCAGCTCGTCCAGTTCGCGGACCATCGCCGCCGGGTCGGGCCACTCCTCCGGGTCGAACTTCCACTCGCCCAGATGCGTCCAGTGGAAGAAGTCGCACACGATGACGTCCAGGGGCAGGCCCCGGCGCCGGTACTCCCGCGCCACCTCGAGCAGTTCGTCCTGGGTGCGGTAGCGCAGCTTGCACTGCCAGAACCCCGCCGCCCACTCCGGCAGCATCGGCGTGCGGCCGGTGACCGCGCTGTAGCGGCGCTGGGCGTCGGCGGGGTCTCCCGCGGTGATCCAGTAGTCGATCTGGCGGGCCGAGTCGGCGACCCAGCGCGTGCCGTTGTGCGCCAGCTCCACGCGGCCGATCGCCGGGTTGTTCCACAGCAGGGTGTAGCCGCGGCTGGAGGTCAGCACCGGGATGGTGACCTCGGCGTTGCGCTGCACCAGGTCCAGGACCAGGCCCTTCTGGTCGAGCCGGCCGTGCTGGTGCTGGCCGAGACCGTACAGCCGCTCGCCCTCGTAGGCGGCGAAGCGCTGCTCCAGGCGGTGGTGGCCGTTGCCCACCGCCGTGTAGAGCCGGGGGCCGGGCCACCAGAAGTGGGCGCGTTCCTCGGCGAGCAGTTCCTCGCCGTCGGCGGTGCGCAGGAAACGGACCATGCCCTCGGCGTCGACCTCGACGGTGAGCGCGCCGACGGTCAGCCGTCCGGTGCCGTCCTCGATCTTGACCGTGGCAGAGGTCTCCGGTGCCTGCTCCAGCAGGGCGCCCGGCAGGCCTTCGAGAACGGGTCCGCCGAGCCGGGCGCGCACCCGGACCGCGTCCGGACCCCACGGCTCGACGCGCACGGTCTCCTGGCGACCGCTCCACTCCAGCGCCCCGTCCCGCTCGCGGAACGTGCCGACGGTGGGGGAGGACTGCGCGAGGCTGACCTTGGGCTGGATCTCGGCAGGCTGAATCACGAGGCGTACTCCTGGATGAGGACAGGGGGATGCCGCCCCCGAAGGGGTCGCACCGAAGACCTGCGGAAGACGTACGGGCGGTCAGGAAGAGGCCGGACGGACGGAGGGACCGCCGGCGGACGGCACGGCGGACGTACGGGTCGTCGAACAGGGGCCGGAGTGCTGGACAGATGGCCGGACGGCAGCCGGAGTGCCGGACGGGCGGCCGGACGACGGCCCGAGATCTGTGGCGGGCCGCCGGACGACGGCAGGGGGTCTTGTGGCGGGCGGGGTGCGGGCGGTCAGGAGGCGGCGGGGCCCGAGCTGGCCCGGACGGTCAACTCGGGCTCGATCAGAACGACTTCGTCGCCGTCGCGGCCGTCCAGTTTGGCCACCAGCCGCTCCACGGCGTGCCGGCCCATCTCCTGGGCGGGGATGGCGACGGACGTCAGCCGCACCGAGGCCTGGACGGCGACCTGGTCCGGGCAGATAGCCACCACCGACACGTCCTCGGGCACGGCCCGGCCCTGCTGGCGCAGCAGCGCGAGCAGCGGCTCGACGGCCGACTCGTTCTGCACGACGAACCCGGTGGTCGCGGGCCGTTCGTCGAAGACGCGGGCGAGCGTCGACGCCATCGCGTCGTACCCGCCCTCGCACGGCCGGTGCAGCAGCCGTACGCCCAGCTCCCTGGAGCGGGAGCGCAGTCCGTCCAGGGTGCGCTCGGCGAAGCCGGTGTGCCGTTCGTAGACCGCGGGGGCCTCGCCGATCACGGCGACGTCCCGGTGGCCGAGCGTGGCCAGTTGCTCCACGCACAGCGCGCCCGTCGCCGTCCAGTCGAGGTCCACGCAGGTCAGACCGGCGGTGTCGGCGGGCAGTCCGATCAGCACGGACGGCTGGTCGGTGCCGCGCAGCAGCGGCAGTCGGTCGTCCTCCAGTTCGACGTCCATCAGGATCATCGCGTCGGCGAGCCCGCTGCCGGTGACCCGGCGCACGGCGTCGGGGCCCTCCTCGCCGGTGAGCAGGAGGACGTCGTAGCCGTGGAGGCGGGCGGTGGTGGCCACCGCGATGGCGATCTCCATCATCACCGGCACGTACATGTCGGTGCGCAGGGGGATCATCAGCGCGATGATGTTGGACCGCTTGCCGGCCAGCGCGCGGGCTCCCGCGTTCGGGTGGTAGCCCAGCTCCCGGATGCTCTCCTCGACCCGCTGCCGGGTGGTGACGGAGATGGACCGCTTGCCGCTGAGGACATAGCTCACCGTGCTCGCCGACACTCCGGCGTGCTGGGCGACCTCGGCGAGGGTGACCATCCAGCTCTCCCAGCTCTAGTGAAGCGCTTCGACAGTGCGCCTTGCGGACAATGGCGAGTGAGGGTGGTTCGACAGTAGCTCCACGAAGAGTGGGTGTCCATAGGATGTCGAAGCGCTTCGACAGCCTTTTTCCGGCGACGCTCCGGCATCCCGTCGGCATCCCGCCGACAGCCCCGTCCGGCACCGCTCCGGCCGCGGGCGGCGACCGGGGCGCGTACGCGAACCGTCCCCCCGGAAGGACCCCCCACGCAACACTGCGGGCCGCGCCCGCCGGAAGCACCGCGTCGACAGCGCCCCCCGCGACCGGACCCTCCACGACCGGACGAGGGCCCCGCGCCGGACGGCCGCCGCACCCGGTCGGCTTCACCCGGACACTCGTGCGGCGCAAGCCGCCCTGCTGGGGCGAACGCGTCGCCGCCAAGAGGCCGATGCCCGGGGTCCCGCAGGGGTACGGCCCGCCCCGACGTCACCGCATATCGCGCCGACATCGGCCGGACGTCCGCGCGAGGACTGGTGGGGACGTCCGGATTCAGGTACATACGATCCGGTAGCACCGATCGGTAACGCACGGTCCCCAAGATCCCTCTTCGCGGCGAGGTGAGCCTCATGTCCGCAACAACACCGCCACGCACCACCGTCACCGAACGTGAGGCCCGCCAGGTCGCGGAGGCCGCGCGGGAGCAGAACTGGCGCAAGCCGAGCTTCGCCAAGGAACTGTTCCTCGGGCGCCTCCGCCTCGACCTCATCCACCCCCACCCCCTGCCCGCCGCCGACGACGTCCAGCGCGGCGAGGAGTTCCTCGCCAAACTGCGCGACTTCTGCGAGACGGAGATGGACCCGGCGGTCATCGAGCGCGACGCCCGCATCCCCGACGCGGTGATCAACGGGCTCAAGGAACTCGGCGCGCTCGGCATGAAGATCGACCCGAAGTACGGCGGCCTCGGCCTCACCCAGGTCTACTACAACAAGGCCCTCGCCCTCGTAGGCTCGGTCAGTCCCGCCGTCGGCGCCCTGCTCAGCGCCCACCAGTCCATCGGCGTGCCCCAACCGCTGAAGATGTTCGGCACCCAGGAGCAGAAGGACGCCTTCCTGCCGCGCTGCGCCCGCACCGACATCTCCGCCTTCCTGCTCACCGAACCCGACGTCGGCTCCGACCCCGCACGCCTGGCCACCACCGCCGTGCCCGACGGCGACGACGCCTACGTCCTCGACGGCGTCAAGCTGTGGACCACCAACGGCGTCATCGCCGACCTCCTCGTCGTCATGGCCCGGGTGCCGAAGTCCGAGGGGCACAAGGGCGGCATCACCGCGTTCGTCGTGGAGGCCGCCTCCGAGGGCATCACCGTCGAGAACCGCAACGCCTTCATGGGCCTGCGCGGCATTGAGAACGGCGTCACCCGCTTCCACCGGGTCCGCGTACCCGCCGACAACCGCATCGGCCCCGAGGGCTCGGGCCTCAAGATCGCCCTGACCACCCTCAACACCGGGCGGCTGTCCCTGCCCGCCATGTGCGTGGGTGCCGGGAAGTGGTCCCTGAAGATCGCCCGCGAATGGTCCGGGGTCCGCGAGCAGTGGGGCCGTCCCGTTGCCCTGCACGAGGCCGTCGGCTCCAAGATCAGTTTCATCGCGGCCACCACCTTCGCCCTGGAAGCCGTCCTGGACCTGTCCTCGCAGATGGCCGACGAGGACCGCAACGACATCCGCATCGAAGCCGCCCTCGCCAAGCTCTACGGTTCCGAGATGGCCTGCCTCATGGCCGACGAACTCGTCCAGATCCGCGGCGGCCGCGGCTTCGAGACCGCCGAGTCGTTGCGCGCCCGCGGCGAGCGCGCCGTCCCCGCCGAGCAGATGCTGCGCGACCTGCGCATCAACCGCATCTTCGAGGGCTCCACCGAGATCATGCACCTGCTCATCGCCCGTGAGGCCGTCGACGCCCACCTCAGTGTCGCCGGTGACCTCATCGACCCGGAGAAGTCCCTGTCCGACAAGGCGAAGGCGGGCGCGCACGCCGGCGTCTTCTACGCCAAGTGGCTCCCGAAACTCGTCGCGGGCCCCGGCCAGCTCCCCGCCTCCTACGGCGACTTCCGCCACGAGACCGACCTCTCCGGCCATCTGCGCTACGTCGAACGCCACGCCCGCAGACTCGCCCGCTCCACCTTCTACGGCATGTCCCGCTGGCAGGGCCGCATGGAGACCAAGCAGGGCTTCCTCGGCCGGATCGTCGACATCGGCGCCGAACTCTTCGCCATGAGCGCCGCCTGCGTCCGCGCCGAACTCCTGCGCGCCCGGGACGAGAACGGCCGCGAGGCCTACCAGCTCGCCGACGCCTTCTGCCGCCAGGCCCGCATCCGCGTCGACGCGCTCTTCCACCGCCTGTGGGCCAACACCGACGACAACGACCGCGAGATCGTCAGAGCCGTCCTCGACGGCAGCCACGTGTGGCTGGAGGCGGGCATCGTCGACCCGTCCGGCGACGGCCCGTGGATCGCCGACGCCTCGCCCGGCCCCTCGACCGGCGAGAACGTCCACCGCCGGATCCGCTGAGAGCCCCGCCCCGCGCTCGGACCCGTTCCGGATGTCGGACAGAATCGGCCGACATCCGATCAACGGAAGACGAACACGGGGCGGGAATGAAGACAACGAGGTTCGGCCGGGCGACGGCGGCCGCACTCACGACAGCCGTGCTCCTCGCGACGGCGGCCTGCGGCGGCGACGAGTCCGCCGCGGGCGACGAGGGCCCTGCGCCGCTCACCGAGACCCAGCTCCTGGCCGCGGCCCTCGCCGAGGGCGACATCGGTGCGTACACCTCGGAGGAGCCCTACGGCGAGGACGGCCCCCTCAGCGACATCTACACCGCCCGCCCCGAGGTCTGCCAGCCGCTGGTCAGCCTCGCCGAGGGAGCCACACCGCACGACGCCACCGCAGAGATCGCCCGGGACGTGTCGGACCCGAACGCAGAGCCGGGCGTCGACATCGACCTGCGGCTGCGCTCCTACACCGCCGAGGACGCCACCGCCGTGATGAAGGCCTTCGGCGAGGCCGGCGAGAAGTGCGCCGACGGCTTCACCGAGGATCGCGCTCTCGCCGAGGCGAAGGTCCTCCGGGTCGAGACGCTCGAGGCACCCGCCCTGGGCGACGAGGCACTCGCCTTCCGCATCACCATGCAGGACGTCAAGGACGACAGCCTGAAGCTGTACGAGTACCTCACCGTGATCCGCTCCGGCACCACCACCCTCTCCTTCCGCGCGGAGCTGGTCGGCACCGAGGACTTCGGCGGCGTACCGCAGGACGTCGTCGACGCACAGTGGGAGAAGTTCCGCCGCACCACCCCGTGAGCACATCCGGCGTCCGAGTACGGCAAGAATGGGGGGCATGAGCGACAGCCCAGCCCCCCTGGCCGACCCGCACCTCGTCTTCGACCCCGTCGCGGGAGACGGCCCCAAGGACATCGTCGTCCTCGGGTCCACCGGCTCGATCGGCACGCAGGCCATCGACCTGGTCCTGCGCAACCCCGACCGCTTCCGGGTGACCGCCCTGTCCGCCAACGGCGGCCGGGTCGCCCTGCTTGCCGAGCAGGCACGCCGCCTGCGCGTGCGGACCGTCGCGGTGGCCCGCGAGGACGTCCTGCCGGAGCTGCGCGAGGCCCTGGCCGCCGAGTACGGCACGGGCGAGCCGCTCCCCGAGGTCCTGGCCGGTCCCGACGCGGCCACCGAGGCCGCCGCGTCCGACTGCCACACGGTGCTCAACGGCATCACCGGCTCCATCGGCCTCGCCCCGACCCTCGCCGCCCTGGAGGCGGGCCGCACCCTCGCGCTCGCCAACAAGGAATCGCTCATCGTCGGCGGCCCCCTGGTCAAGGAGCGCGCCAAGCCCGGCCAGATCATCCCGGTCGACTCCGAACACGCCGCCCTCTTCCAGGCCCTCGCCGCGGGCACCCGTGCCGACGTCCGCAAGCTCGTCGTCACCGCCTCCGGCGGCCCCTTCCGCGGCCGTACGAAGCAGCAGCTCGCGCACGTCACCGTCGAGGACGCCCTCGCCCACCCGACCTGGGCCATGGGACCGGTGATCACGATCAACTCCGCGACCCTCGTCAACAAGGGCCTGGAGGTCATCGAGGCGCACCTGCTCTACGACATTCCCTTCGACCGCATTGAGGTCGTCGTCCATCCCCAGTCGTATGTTCACTCGATGGTGGAGTTCACGGACGGATCGACCCTGGCGCAGGCCACGCCCCCCGACATGCGTGGTCCCATCGCCGTCGGCATCGGCTGGCCCGAGCGCGTGCCCGACGCCGCGCCCGCGTTCGACTGGAGCACGGCCTCGACGTGGGAGTTCTTCCCGCTCGACAACGAGGCCTTCCCCTCCGTGAACCTCGCCCGGCACGTGGGCGAGCTCGCGGGCACCGCCCCGGCGGTGTTCAATGCCGCCAACGAGGAGTGCGTGGAGGCCTTCCGGGCCGGCGCGCTGCCCTTCAACGGGATCATGGAGACCGTAACCCGGGTCGTCGAGGAGCACGGCACCCCGGCGACGGGAACCTCACTGACCGTGTCGGACGTCCTCGAAGCGGAGACCTGGGCCCGCGCACGCGCCCGGGAACTGACGGCACAGACGGCGGAGGCCCGTGCATGACGACCCTGATGTTCATCCTCGGCATAGTGGTCTTCGCGGTGGGCCTGCTCTTCTCGATCGCGTGGCACGAGCTGGGCCACCTGTCCACGGCCAAGATGTTCGGCATCCGGGTGCCGCAGTACATGGTCGGCTTCGGCCCCACCATCTGGTCGAGGAACAAGGGCGAGACCGAGTACGGCATCAAGGCGATCCCGTTCGGCGGCTACATCCGCATGATCGGCATGTTCCCGCCCGGCCCCGACGGCAGGCTGGAGGCCCGCTCCACCTCCCCGTGGCGCGGCATGATCGAGGACGCCCGCTCGGCCGCCTTCGAGGAGCTCAAGCCGGGTGACGAGACCCGCCTCTTCTACACGCGCAAGCCGTGGAAGCGGGTCATCGTGATGTTCGCGGGCCCCTTCATGAACCTCATCCTGGCCTTCGGACTGTTCCTCACCGTGCTGATGGGCTTCGGCATCACCCAGCAGACCACCACCGTCAGCTCGGTCTCCCCCTGCGTCATCGCGCAGAGCGAGAAGCGCGACGAGTGCCAGAAGGCCGACCCCGCATCCCCGGCCTCGGCCGCGGGCATGAAGGCCGGCGACAAGATCGTCGCCTTCGACGGCGCCCGGATCGACGAGTGGAACACGCTCTCCGACCGCATCCGCGAGAGCGCCGGCAAGAACGTGGAGATCGTCGTCGACCGCGGCGGCCGCGAGGTCACCCTGCACGCCGAGATCGCCACCAACCTGGTCGCCAAGAAGGACTCCTCCGGGGCCTACGTCCAGGGCGAGTACATCAAGGCCGGCTTCCTCGGCTTCAGCGCCGCCGAGGGGGTCGTCACGCTGGGCCTCGGAGACTCCGTGACCTGGATGGGCGACCGCGTCGGCGACGCGGTGGACTCCCTGGTCGCCCTGCCGTCCAAGATCCCCGCCCTGTGGGACGCCGCCTTCGGCGACGGACCGCGTGAGCAGGACTCCCCGATGGGCATCGTCGGCGCGGCCCGGGTCGGCGGCGAGATCGCCACCCTCGACATCCCGGCCTCCCAGCAGCTCGCGATGTTCGTCTTCCTGCTGGCCGGTTTCAACCTCTCGCTGTTCCTGTTCAACATGCTCCCGCTGCTCCCCCTGGACGGCGGCCATATCGCCGGCGCCCTCTGGGAGTCCCTGCGCCGCACCACCGCCAAGGTCCTGCGTCGCCCCGACCCCGGCCCCTTCGACGTGGCCAAGCTGATGCCGGTCGCCTATGTGGTCGCCGGAGTCTTCGTCTGCTTCACGCTGCTCGTCCTGGTCGCGGACCTGGTGAACCCGGTGCGTATCTCGTAGGACAGAGGCAGGACACCCGCGGTTCACGGCGGCCGGGCACCCTGGGTGTCCGGCCGCCTTCCATCGGGTGGTCCGGCCGTGACGCGGGTCCCTCTGTCGGGCGCATTCGAGGCGGGGGCGTGATCCGGCCGCGCGGCGTGCCGTAATCTCGAAGCCTGGAGCCCGCCGCAGATACGGGTCCGGACCTTGATCCACGACTTGGGGTTGCACAGCAGATGACTGCGATTTCTCTCGGCATGCCGTCCGTTCCGACCAAGCTCGCCGAGCGCCGGAAGAGTCGGCAGATCCAGGTCGGCTCCGTGGCGGTCGGCGGGGACGCCCCCGTGTCGGTCCAGTCGATGACGACGACCCGCACGTCCGACATCGGCGCCACGCTCCAGCAGATCGCCGAGCTGACCGCGTCCGGCTGCCAGATCGTCCGGGTCGCCTGTCCCACCCAGGACGACGCCGACGCCCTCGCGACGATCGCCCGCAAGTCGCAGATCCCGGTCATCGCCGACATCCACTTCCAGCCGAAGTACGTCTTCGCGGCCATCGAGGCCGGCTGTGCCGCGGTCCGCGTGAACCCCGGCAACATCAAGCAGTTCGACGACCAGGTCGAGGAGATCGCCAAGGCGGCGAAGGAGCACGGCACGCCGATCCGCATCGGCGTGAACGCGGGCTCGCTCGACCGGCGCCTGCTCCAGAAGTACGGCAAGGCCACGCCGGAGGCGCTCGTCGAGTCGGCGCTGTGGGAGGCCTCCCTCTTCGAGGAGCACGACTTCCGCGACATCAAGATCTCGGTCAAGCACAACGACCCGGTGATCATGATCGAGGCGTACAAGCAGCTCGCCGCCCAGTGCGACTACCCGCTGCACCTCGGTGTGACCGAGGCGGGCCCCGCCTTCCAGGGCACCATCAAGTCGGCCGTCGCCTTCGGCGCCCTGCTCTCCCAGGGCATCGGCGACACCATCCGGGTCTCGCTGAGCGCGCCGCCGGCCGAGGAGGTCAAGGTCGGCCTCCAGATCCTGGAGTCCCTCAACCTCAAGCAGCGCGGCCTGGAGATCGTCTCCTGCCCGTCCTGCGGCCGTGCCCAGGTCGACGTCTACAAGCTGGCCGAAGAGGTCACCGCCGGCCTCACCGGCATGGAGGTCCCGCTCCGCGTCGCCGTCATGGGCTGCGTCGTCAACGGACCCGGCGAGGCCCGCGAGGCCGACCTCGGCGTCGCCTCCGGCAACGGCAAGGGCCAGATCTTCGTCAAGGGCGAGGTCATCAAGACCGTCCCCGAGTCCAAGATCGTGGAGACCCTCATCGAGGAAGCGATGAAGCTCGCCGAGCAGATGGAAGCCGAAGGCACCCCGTCCGGCGAACCCACCATCTCAGTAACCGACTGACCCACCACCTCCCAAGGGGCGCGGGGAACGCCGCAAACCCCACCACGAACGGGAAGCTGCCCACAACCCCCACCACCTCGCAAGGGGCGCGGGGAACGGCGCAAATCCCACGACGGACGGGAAGCGGCCCACTACCCGCACCGCCTCAAGGGGCGCGGGGAACTGCGCAAACCCACGACGGACAGGAACCCGCCCACCCGACCCCGCCCCCCCAACCACCCAAGGGGCCGCGGGGAACGGCGCAACCACCCCGCCGCACGGAACGCCGCCAACCCACAACAACCCCCCAAACCGGACACCCCACCGCCCAGCCCGCGCAGCTATAGTGCGGAGGATCGGCAGCAACCCCAGCGTGAGGCCCCGCACGTGTTGACCCAGACCACCTCCCGGGTCCTCGAACCGAGTGACCTGGCCGCCGCACTCACCGTGCTGGACACGGACCCCGTGGCCAACGCCTTCGTCACATCCCGCGTCCGAGTCGCCGGCCTGGACCCCTGGCGCCTCGGCGGCGAGATGTGGGGCTGGTACGAGGACGGCATGCTCACGTCCCTCTGCTACGCGGGCGCCAACCTCGTCCCCATCTGCGCCACCCCCCGTGCGATCCGCGCCTTCGCCGACCGCGCCCGCCGGGCCGGCCGCCGCTGCTCCTCGATCGTCGGCCCCGCCGAGTCCACCGCCGAACTGTGGCGCCTGCTCGAACCCCACTGGGGCCCGGCCCGCGACGTACGGTCCAGGCAGCCGCTCATGGTCACCGACCGCATGCCCGACGACATCGCCCCGGACCCCGGCGTCCGGCGCGTCCGCAAGGACGAGATGGAGACGATCATGCCGGCCTGCGTGGCCATGTTCACCGAGGAGGTCGGCGTCTCCCCGCTGGCCGGCGACGGCGGCCTGCTCTACCAGGCCCGCGTCGCGGAACTCGTCGGCACCGGCCGTTCCTTCGCCCGCGTCGACGACGAGGGCAAGGTCGTGTTCAAGGCGGAGATCGGCGCCGCCACGGAACACGCCTGTCAGATCCAGGGCGTCTGGGTCGCCCCCGAGTACCGCGGCAAGGGCATCGCGGCCCCCGGCATGGCGGCGGTCCTCCAGTACGCCCTCGCGGACGTCGCCCCCGTCGTCAGCCTGTACGTCAACGACTTCAACACGGCGGCGAGAAGGACGTACAAGAGGGTGGGCTTCGAGGAAGTGGGCGCGTTCATGAGCGTGCTTTTCTAGAGAATCACCCCTGTAGGCTCCGGTCATGGACCTCGTCTTCAGCCCCTTGGACCTCGCGGCGCACGTCGACGAGGCCCTGGCGGTCCAGGCCCTCGCCTTCGGCCTGGACCGGGACGAGGTCGCCGTACGCCGCCAGATCATCCTGCGGCACATGACCTACCCGGGCGCCCGGGCCCTCGGCGCGACTGTCGGACCGCACCTCGCCGGCTTCGTCTACGGCATGCCGAACGACCGGACGCACTGGTGGTCCACGGTCGTGGAGCCCTATCTGCGCGCCCAGGACAACGAGACCTGGCTCGACGGCTCCTTCGTGATCACCGAGCTCCATGTCCACCCGTCGTACCAGAACCGCGGCATCGGCCGGACCCTGATCACCCGGATCACCGACAGCGCCGACGAACCGCGCAGCATCCTCTCCGCGATCGACACCGACAGCCCCGCCCGCGGCCTCTACCACTCCCTCGGCTACGTCGACCTCGCCCGCCGAGTGGTCTTCCCGAGCGCCCCCCGCCCCTACGCCGTAATGGGCGCCCCCCTGCCCCTCCGCCGTCGATAGGGGCTGCCGTTCGGATCATGTCGGCGTCGGTGGGTGTGGTGCGCACCCCGCTCGGAGTCGGCCGCACGGTGCTGCCCCTTATGGCCGACCTGATCCAAACGGCAGCCCCTAACCGATTTCCGCCGCCCCCCGCCGCCCGGCTAACCTCCTTGCCATCACCCTTAATGGCAGGAGTACGAGAACCATGGCCAACGCACCGGTCCAGCGCATGTCCCAGTTGATGGCGAAGACGCTGCGCGACGACCCGGCGGACGCCGAGGTCCTCAGCCACAAGCTTCTCGTGCGTGCCGGCTACGTCCGCCGCACCGCCGCCGGTATCTGGAGCTGGCTGCCCCTCGGCAAGAAGGTCCTCGCCAACGTCGAGCGCATCGTCCGCGAGGAGATGGACGCCATCGGCGCCCAGGAGGTCTCCCTCCCCGCGCTCCTGCCGCGCGAGCCGTACGAGGCGACCGGCCGCTGGGACGAGTACGGCCAGGAACTGTTCCGCCTGAAGGACCGCAAGGGCGGCGACTACCTCCTCGGCCCGACCCACGAGGAGATCTTCACCCTGCTGGTCAAGGACCAGTGCTCGTCCTACAAGGACCTGCCGGTCATCCTGTACCAGATCCAGACGAAGTTCCGCGACGAGGCCCGCCCCCGGGCCGGCATCCTGCGCGGCCGTGAGTTCCTGATGAAGGACTCGTACTCCTTCGATCTGGAGGACGAGGGCCTCGCCCAGTCCTACGCCCGGCACCGCGAGGCCTACAAGCGCGTCTTCGAGCGTCTCGGCCTCGACTACCGCATCGTCGCAGCCACCGCCGGTGCCATGGGCGGTTCGAAGTCCGAGGAGTTCCTGGCCCCGGCCGAGGCCGGCGAGGACACCTTCGCCGACTGCCCGAACTGCGACTTCGCCGCCAACACCGAGGCGATCTCCTACGAGCTCCAGCCGGTCGACGGCTCCGCCGTCGCGGCCGCCGAGGAGATCCCCACCCCCGACACCCCGACCATCGAGACCCTCGCCGCCCATCTCGGCGTCCCGGCCTCCGCCACGCTGAAGAACCTCCTGGTGAAGGTCGACGGGGAGATCGTCGCCGTGGGCGTGCCCGGTGACCGCGAGGTCGACCTGGGCAAGGTCGAGGAGCACTTCGCCCCGGCGTCCGTCGAGATGGTCACCGAGGCCGACTTCGCCGAGCGCGGCGACCTGGTCCGTGGCTACGTCGGCCCGCAGGGCCTGGACAAGGTGAAGTACCTCGCCGACCCGCGCGTGGCCCCCGGCACCTCGTGGATCACCGGCGCGAACAAGGAGGGGACGCACGCGAAGAACGTCGTCGCGGGCCGTGACTTCGAGGTCGACGAGTACGTCGACGTCGTGGTCGTGCAGGAGGGCGACCCCTGCCCGAAGTGCGGCACCGGCCTGAAGCTGGACCGCGCCATCGAGATCGGCCACATCTTCCAGCTCGGCCGCAAGTACGCCGATGCCCTCAAGCTCGACGTCCTCGGCCAGAACGGCAAGCCGGTCCGGGTCACCATGGGCTCCTACGGCATCGGCGTCTCCCGCGCGGTCGCGGCCCTCGCCGAGCAGACCGCCGACGACAAGGGCCTGTGCTGGTCCGCCGAGGTCGCCCCGGCCGACGTCCATGTCGTCGCCGCCGGCAAGGCCCTCCAGACCGAACTGGCCCTCGACGTCTCGGAGAAGCTCTCCGCGGCGGGTCTGCGCGTGCTGGTGGACGACCGGGCCGGCGTGTCGCCGGGTGTGAAGTTCACGGACTCCGAGCTGATCGGCGTACCGAAGATCCTGGTCGCGGGCCGCCGCGCGGGCGAGGGTGTCGTCGAGCTCAAGGACCGCAGGACGGGTGAGCGCGAGGAGCTGACCGTCGAAGAGGCGATCGCCCGCCTGACCGCCTGATCCGAAGGTCCGGACGAGACCGCCGCGGTGCCTGCGCCCCGCGGCGGTCTCTTCCGTTGTGGCCCGCCCTCGCCGTCAGCAGGCCTGCGCGGCGACGGCGCGGGCGAGGAGTTCGGCGGGCAGCTTCACCCGCATGCCGCAATAACACAGGAGAACGTTGCCGGTTCCCTCAGGCGCGCCCAGATCGATCGTGAGCAGGGCGCGCAGCTCCCGGATCACGTCGAGAAGGTGGGAGCCGCCTGCGACGAGGACACTGACCTCGTCCGGGTCCCAGACGACCATGGTTGGCAGATCGGTCGCTACGCGGACGTGGATGCACACAACTGTCTCCCCAGGATGCACAACGCGCTGCAGTGATCCGCTCCGGGAGGTCAGCGGGTGACTGATGGTACCGGGGCCTGTGTGTACAGATGGGTGTTTTCGGCAGATCCGTTCGAGGCCGCCCATAGACGCATATGCCTGGAACCGTCGGCTCCGCGGTACTGCCGGGGTGTCAGCCGATCCGGCTGACCTGGAGCATCGCCTCGGCGTCCTTGAGCAGCGCCCGCTGACGCGCTTCTGGCAATTGCCGGTAGAGCTTGAGCAGTCTCGCCTCGCGCTCGTCCCGGTTGGGGCCGGGGACGGGCCGGCCGACGGCTTCGAAGAACTCGCGGGGGGTGGTCCGCACGCCCCACTGCCGGAAGACCTCGACCATGGCGCGCAGGCGCTCGGGGTCGATGCGTGAGGTGCCGCGGGTGCGGTTCATCCACGCGTTCAGGGTTGGATACGAGATGCCCGCCTGGGCCGCCAGGTCCTTCTGGGTCCTGCCCTGGGCCCCGGAGAGCAGTCTGGTGAGCAGATCGGCCAGGTCCTCGCCCTGGTGCGGTGGGTCGTCGCCGGCCTGCGGCTCTGTGGGGGGTGTCGGCTCGCTGGTCACACGTCAGAGCATCCGGCATGGATATCTACATGCGCAAGTAGATTGCAGATTGATGACATGACCCGGGTGTGCGCCCCGGAGTGTTCGAGTGGCGGGTATGTGCCGCTGCGCCTCCCTGTGCGCCGCCCTGGTGCGACTGCCGGGCGGGCCGGTGATGAAGCCTTGTGCGAGGCCCTGTGGCGCCTCTCGTAGCGCCCCTTCCGGCGCCCGTTATGGCACCTCTTGCGGCGTCGGTCGGGCCCGCTCCTTGCGGTCCGTGAGCGGCTTGACACTATCTGCATCTACGTGAAGACTGTAGATAACTCCGGAGGTCGGGGGCCGGCGGACCTTCTCGCCGCCGAGGAACCGGCCGGCGCCCGAGCGGCGCGATGAGTGTGATCCCGTCCCGACACCGCGGATCACTCTCTTTTTACCCATCGAATCTACATCTACACGTATACCGAAGACGGCGAAGACGCCGAAGACATCGCGAGGATCCCCATCCGCACCGCACCCATGACGTCCGAGGAGCACCGACCTTGTCCGCATCGACCCTGTCCGCACAGACCTCGTCCCCCCAGACCGACATCCGGACCGCGCCGATCGGTCCGGAGCCCGCGTTAGTCGCACGGGCCCGCCAGGGCGACCGTGAGGCCTTCGCCCTTCTCTACCGCGAGCACTACCGCGTCGTGTACCGCTATCTGGTGTTCCGCACCCGCGACGGTCACCTGGCCGAGGACCTGGCCCAGGAGGTGTTCGTCCGTGCCCTGCGCGGCATCGGCGGCTTCGCCTGGCAGGGCAGCGCGTTCGCCGCCTGGCTGATCACCATCGCCCGCAACCTCTACCTGGACGAGATCGGCCGCAGCAGCACCCGGCGCGAGACCCTGGTCGCCGAGCCCCGGGACCCTGTGCGCCCGGTCCGCGAAAACGAGTCCCCGCCGCTGCGCGCCCTGGAGGCCGTGGAAGCCTGCGAGGCCGTCCAGCGCGCCCTGCTGACGCTGAGTCCGCCGCAGCGCCACTGCCTCCAACTGCGTTTCCTCGACGAGCTGTCGCCCGAGGAGACGGCTCACGAGATGGGCCGCACCGTCGGCGCCGTACGCGCCCTCACCCACCGCGCGATGCGCCAGCTGCGGTGGACGGTCGGGGCGGTGTCGTTGTGAGCGAGGACCTCTCGGCGGCCGTCGGCACGGTTCCCGCGGCCCTGGCTCCCGTCCCGCACGACCCGGCCGCGACCTCCGCCCGGCCCCTCGGCTCCGCCCATGGGCCGGCCGGCCCGGACCGCTTCACCGCCGCCGTGCTGCACCGGACGTCCGACGGCGGCTGGTCGCGCACCTCTCTCCCCACGGCCGACGGCCGGCCGGACAACGCCGTGCCCACCGACCTCGAGCGCCAGGCCATCGCCTGGGACATCGACTGCCGGCGTGCCCGGCGTGTGGCGCAGTCCGTCGAGCGCGAGGCCGGGCGGCACCCCGGGCTGCTGGCCGTCGACGCCGACGGCGACACCGTGCGGGTGCTGCTCCGCGTCCCGGACCTGGCCGAGTGGGCCAGGTGGCGCGCGTACTTCGGGATCACCGTCGTCAGCGAACTGTCCCGCCCGCACCTCCTCACCGGCGAGGGCCGGCGCCACGGTGTTCGGGTGTCGGTGCTGGGCCGGATCACCGGCGCGTCCGAGACGGCCACGCCCGTGCTCGAAGCCGTCGGGCCGGTGTCCGACGGGACGGCGCCTTTGCCCGACGGTGCCGTGCCCGGGGGAGAGGCTCGGACGAAACGGCTGTTCCGGCTCGGCGGGATCACCTACGACCTCGTGCAGCCGTATCGCGACGCGCACGGTGACATCTGGTACTTCCAGGGGGCGCAGACCGCCGAAGGCATGCCGTTGATGTCGCTGGACGGCCGTCCGGAACGGTGCTCCCTCGCCAATGTGGCCGCCTATGTGGGGCCGTTGACGCCGGTCCGCGCGGCTGGTCAGGCCCGGGGAGCGCGCCGGTGAGTCCGTCCGCCGCCGACGGCCGGGGGTGGGGCTGGGAGCTGGACGCCTCGTGCCGGTTCCAGGACGCGGAGCTCTGGTTCTCCGACCGCACCCGCGACCTGGCCGTCGCCGTCTGCCAGAACTGCCCTGTCCTCCTGCCGTGCCGGGAGACGGTGCTCAAGCGGGAGAAGGGGATGGCCGAGGGCCACCGCGGCGGCATCGTCGCCGGTCTCACCGGACCCCAGCGCTACGCCCTGGAACGGGCCGGGTCCCGGCAGGGCCCGGCGCCGGACACCGAGTCCGCCTCCGGTCCGGTGGGCCGCCCGCGCCGGGAGCCCGCCCCCTGCGGCACCCGGGCGGCCTACCAGCGGCATCTGCGCCTGCAGGAGCCGGTCGACGACGCCTGCCGCGCCGCCAACGCCCGCGGCGCCGGGTTCTACCGCCGCACCGGCTCCACCCGAGCCCAGCCCGGCGGACCCGCGCCGCCCGTTCAGGGCAGTCCGGCCACCGCATCGTCCACCGCACCCGGAGCAGCGCATGTCCGCATCCACCCAGGGCTTCCCGCCCGACGGCCCCGGACCCGGCCGGCCGCGCCCCCTGCAGCGTTCCGCGCGGCGCGCCCGACCGAGTCTCCGCCCCCTTCTCCGACTCCGTCATCTCCTGCGGCGCCCCGCCGCGGCCGGGCGTGAGACGGACCCCCCGTCACGCCTGGAGGACGACCTCGCCGTCTGCCGGCAGGAGGTGACGCGCTGGCAGCTGCACGCGGACTCCTACGCGCAGGAGTCCGGCCGCCTCAGCCGTGAGCGGGCGCACCTGCTGGCCTGGCTGGCGGCCCTCCACCCCGCGAGCGCCGTCATCACCCCGGCCGTCAGGGCCGGGCACCACGGCAGCCTCCGGCTGCGGCTGATGGCCGGCGGGCAGCAGCTGTCATGGGCCGTTCGGCCCGATGACCTCGCGCTGTTCGAGCACGTACCCTTCGCGGAGCCCGCCATGGAACACCCTGTCGGGCCCTGTACCGACGAGCACCCCGAGGAGCCCGGCCCGGACCGAGACGCCCATATCCGCCGGCACACACATCTGCTGGCGATCGAGGGAACCCTGCTCGGCGTTCCCACGCGGCGTCGCGTCGGCCCCTGACAGCCCGGTCCGGGGGACGGACGAGACTCCGGCCGGCAAGCTCGGGAGGCACGCCGGCCGGCCCCGCCGCGCCCTCCGCCACCCGAGAACGGCAGAGGGCGCGGCGCCCTCCCCACCAGGGCCCCGGCGTCCTGACCTCCCCGAGGCCCACCGCCTCAAGAGGCGCGGGGAACGGCGCGAAAACCCCCACGGCCCCGCACCCGAAAGACGAACCCGCGCGACCCGGCAGGGCTCACCACCCCGACGCCCCGCAGCCCCACCGCCTTAAGGGGCGCGGGGAACGGCGCGAGAACCCCCACGGCCCCGCACCCGCCGACGAACGTTGCCCAACCCCGAACCGGTGCAGCCCTCGGCAAAGCTCACCGCGGGGAACTGCGCGAGAACCCCCACGGCCCCGCACCCGCCAACGAACCTTGCCCAACCCCGAACCCGGCGCAGCCCTCGGCAGAGCTCACCGCGGGGAACGGGGGCGAGAAACCCCCACAACCCCGCACCCGCACAACGAACCCGGCCGGAGGCCTACAGCCACCCCGCGAACTCCAACAGAAGATCCGCATCCCCCACCCGCCCGACCCGCCGCGCCCGCACCCCCGACTCCACGGCCCGGAACAGCGTCCACCCCCGCAACCGCTCCTGGTCGACGTCCAGCGACTCGGCGAGCCGCTTCACCCGCCGCCGCGTGGTCGCCGCCCCGGACGGGGACGCGATCAGGTCCTCCACCCGGTCACGCACCAGCCGTGCGAGGTCGAACGCGCACTCGCCGACCACCGGGTCGGGCCCCACGGCCAGCCAAGGCGACCGGTCCGCGGCAAGCACCTTGGACTGCCGGAACGTCCCGTGCAGCAACCGGTGTTCGGGCGCCGAGGTGACCAGTTCCTCACGCACCGCCAGCGCCGCGTCGACGAGGGACACCAGCTCCGCATCGGCGTCCGCACTCGCCCGCATGGCCCGCGCCTGCCGACCCGTGCGCTCGGCGACCGTCTCGAAGGGATGCCCCTCCGGCGGCTCCACCCACAGCCTGCGCAAGGTCCCCGCGGCCTCCAGCAGCGCCTTCGCCTCCGGCAACGACCGCACCGAGACGTCCGGATGCAGCCGCTCCAGCAGCAGCTCACCCTCCGCCGCCCGGTCCTCGAGCAGCTGTACGGCACCCAGCCCGGCCCATTGCGCCAGCGCGGCCCGCTCGCTCAGGGGCCGGGCCCGCTGCGGGGCCAGCTTGAGCACGGCGGGCGTACCGTCGGCCCGGCGCACGAGGACGACGAGGCTGCTGCGGCCGCCCGGCATCTGCACCCGTTCCACGGTCAACTCGCGTAGCGCGACGGCCTGCTGGAGTGCCTCGGGCAGCTTCTCCAGCCAGTCGTCACCGTCCGGCGCGCTCTCACCGAGCGCCCTGACCAGACGCCGCGGCGGTTCGAAAGCCATGCGCGAGTTGTCCTTCCCGTGTCCCCGCGTCCCCGTGTCCGCGTGTGTTCCCGTCGTGCCCGTGTCCCCGTGAAACCTCAGGCCGTGGGCGGCGCCGAGGCCGTCGCCGCCCGCTCGGCGAGCCCAGGGAAGGCTACGCTCCCGCCGCGCCAGCGCACCGCGCGGACCGCCGCCTCCCGCAGCGCCTGCGCGGCGGCGGCCCGGCCCTCGCCGGTGGTGGCCCGCACCAGGTCGGAGTAGACCCCGGCGACGCGGTCCTCCAGCTCGGCGGCGAGCCGTACCGCCGACTCCGAGTCGGTCACCGCGAACGGCAGGGCGTATCCGGGCGCAGCGGGAACCGGCTTGCCGCCCTGGTCGCGCACCTCGCGGACCAGCGTGTCGCGCCGGGCGCGATGGGCGTCGTAGGCGGCGCGGGCCTCGGTGCGGCGGCCCTCGCGGATCCGGGCGCCGACCACGCCGTAGCCGTAGACCGCCGCGTGCTCGGCGGCCAGTGCCGCCTGGAGCGCGGTGAGTCCGGCCTGCTTCGTCGACTCGCTCATGCGGGGCCCTCCGTCGGGGTCCGGGTCAGCAGATACGCGTGCGCGGCCCCGGCGGCGGCCACGGAGGCCAGCAGCCGGGCGAGTTCGCCGGGCATCGCCAGCAGTTCCTGCGCCCGCCGGTCGGCGAGCGCCCGCTCGGCGGCGGCCAGTTCGGCGAGCGCGTCCCTCTCGGTGCCGGGCGGGGGAGCGGACGCGGAGGGCGTGGGCGCCGCCGGGCCCGTCGTGGAGGATGCCGCCGAGGCGGTCGCGGAGGCCTGCGGGGAGCGCCGTACACCGCCGAAGGCCGTCACGTGCCGCACGGCGGTCTCCCGCAGCGGTCCGATCCGGTCCGCCAGCGCGGGGTGGGCCGCGAGGGCGGCGTCGTAGCGAGCCACGATTCCCGCGCTGTCGACGGCGGCACGCGCGCGTGCCCGCTCGGCGAGCGACGGGCTGCCCGCGGTGGCCTCCTCCCGCTCCTCGGGGCCGTCGGTGCATCCGGTCAGCAGCAGGCCGCCCGCGGCCGAGGCGAGCAGGGTTCTTCTGCGCGGCCCCGAGGGGATGCGCGGCGGCGGGGGAAACTGCACGGCAGACGTCCTCGGGAGTCGTACGAACGGATGGACGGGTGGCGGCCCGCCGGTGATCACGGTACCCGCGCACCCACGTGAGCCGTGTCACCGGCTCGACGCCCCCTGGGGGACCTTGCGGACGCCGCGGGACCGCGGTCGCTGGACGCCTCCCCGGGGACCCGGCGGACGCCGCCGGGCCGCGGTCTCCGTCGGTCCCGGCCCCGGCGCTCCGCTCCACCGCCGGGGCAGGACGTGGACGGCAACACACCCTGGGACCCGATACCCTTTGATCAGACACGCGCCCCATCCCACAACAGCACACGCGGCCGAGGAGTCACCCGGATGAGCACCACCCAGAGCGAGAGGCTGCGAGAACTTCTGGAGCCGCTCGTCACCTCCCAGGGCCTTGATCTCGAAGAGATCGCCGTGGACTCGGTCGGACGCAAGCGTGTGCTCCGTGTGGTCGTCGACTCCGACGAGGGCGCCGACCTGGACGCGATCGCCGATGTGAGCCGCGCGCTCTCGGCGAAGCTCGACGAGACCGACGCGATGGGCGACGCGGCCTACGACCTGGAGGTCGGCACCCCGGGCGCGGAGCGCGCGCTCACCGAGCACCGGCACTACGTACGTGCCGTCGACCGGCTCGTGAAGTTCCAGCTCACCGAGGGCGACGAGGTGATCGCCCGGATCCTCACCGTGGACGAGGACGGTCTGGACGTCGAGGTTCCCGGCGTGAAGGGCCGCAAGGCCACCGCCCGCCGGATCGGCTTCCCGGAGATCGCCAAGGCGCGCGTGCAGGTCGAGTTCAACCGCAAGGACAAGAAGGACATGAAGGAAGAGGAGGAGGCGTAGCCGTGGACATCGACATGAGCGCCCTGCGGGGCTTGGTCAGGGAGAAGGAGATCTCCTTCTCCCTGCTGGTCGAGGCGATCGAATCGGCCCTCCTCATCGCCTACCACCGCACCGAGGGAAGCCGCCGACACGCGCGCGTGGAGCTCAACCGGGAGACCGGACATGTGACCGTGTGGGCGAAGGAGGACCCCGAGGACCTGGAGCCCGGTCAGGAGCCCCGGGAGTTCGACGACACCCCGTCCGGCTTCGGCCGGATCGCCGCGACGACCGCCAAGCAGGTGATCCTTCAGCGTCTGCGCGACGCCGAGGACGACGCCACGCTCGGCGAGTACGCGGGCCGTGAGGGCGACATCGTCACCGGTGTGGTGCAGCAGGGCCGCGACCCGAAGAACGTGCTGGTCGACATCGGCAAGCTGGAGGCCATCCTGCCGGTGCAGGAGCAGGTGCCGGGCGAGACGTACCCGCACGGCATGCGGCTGCGCAGTTACGTCGTCCGGGTGGCGAAGGGTGTGCGCGGTCCGTCCGTCACCCTTTCGCGTACGCATCCCGCTCTGGTGAAGAAGCTCTTCGCCCTGGAGGTGCCGGAGATCGCGGACGGCTCGGTGGAGATCGCCGCCATCGCCCGCGAGGCCGGCCACCGCACCAAGATCGCCGTACGGTCCACCCGTTCGGGCCTGAACGCCAAGGGCGCCTGCATCGGCCCCATGGGCGGCCGGGTGCGCAATGTGATGGGCGAGCTGAACGGCGAGAAGATCGACATCGTCGACTGGTCGGACGACCCCGCGGAGATGGTGGCCAACGCCCTGTCCCCGGCCCGGGTCTCCAAGGTCGAGGTCGTGGACCTGGCGGCCCGCTCCGCGCGGGTGACCGTGCCGGACTACCAGCTGTCGCTGGCGATCGGCAAGGAGGGGCAGAACGCCCGCCTGGCCGCCCGCCTCACCGGCTGGCGGATCGACATCCGGCCCGACACCGAGCAGCCCGGGGAATAGTTCCCGGCCGCACGCCGCTGAGATCACGACAACAGCCGTTCGATTCTTGCCCCAAAAGGGTGAGGTCGGCACGGGGAGGTAGACTTAACTGTGTCTGGCCGGACGCACGCCCGCGCATGCCCTGAACGCACCTGTGTGGGATGTCGGGAGCGAGCGGCCAAGACCGGTCTGCTGCGCATCGTGGCGATCAAGGACGAATGCGTCCCTGATCCACGCGGTACGCTGCCCGGCCGGGGTGCTTATGTGCACCCCGCCCTCGTCTGTCTCGACCAGGCGGTCCGCCGCCGGGCGTTCACGCGGGCACTGCGCGCCCCGTCAGCGCTCGACACAAAGGCGTTGCGCCGATACGTGGAGCAGACGATCGTTGCCGAGCAGGCAACACCGTAAGACGTGCCGTACGGAACACCCCGTGCGGCCTGGTACCTCGCGAGTCGAAAGCAGGTCGAGATTGCGATGAGCACTCGATGAGTACGCGATGAGTACGCCCATGAACTAGCGACGGTCCGGCCGCAACCCGGACCTCAAAGGAGCGAAGTGGCTAAGGTCCGGGTCTACGAACTCGCCAAGGAGTTCGGCGTTGAGAGCAAGGTCGTCATGGCCAAGCTCCAGGAACTCGGTGAATTCGTCCGATCGGCGTCCTCGACGATCGAGGCGCCCGTTGTACGCAAACTGACTGACGCCTTCCAGGGCGGCGGCAAGTCCGCCGCGCCCAGGAAGGCCGCCCCCAAGCCCGCCGCGCCCTCTCCGGCGCAGGCGGCCCGTCCGGCTGCTCCCAGGCCGGCGGCCCCCAAGCCCGCTGCGGCCCCGCCCGCGGCTCCGGCGGCTCCCGCGGCTCCCGCCGCGCAGGCGCCGGCTCCCGGTCCGCGTCCGACGCCGGGCCCGAAGCCCGCGCCGCGTCCGGCCCCGGCTGCCCCGGAGTTCACCGCTCCGCCGGCCGCCCCGGCTGCTCCGGCCGCTTCGGCCGCTCCGGCTCCGGCCGCCGCCCAGGCCCCGCGTCCCGCGGGTCGTCCGGGTGCGCCGAAGCCCGGCGCCCGTCCGTCCGGCCCCGGTCAGGGCCAGGCGGGTCGTCCGGGTCAGGGTGGTCCCCGTGCCGGTGGCCAGGCCCCCCGTCCGGGCGGTGCCCGTCCGGCCGGTCCGCGTCCGGGCAACAACCCCTTCACCTCCGGTGGCAACGCCGGTATGGCGCGCCCGCAGGCGCCCCGTCCGCAGGGCGCTCCGCGTCCCGGCGGCCAGGGTGCTCCCGGTGGCGGCGGTCCTCGTCCGCAGGCGCCCGGCGCCCAGGGCGGCGGTCCTCGTCCCCAGGCTCCCGGCGGCCCGCGTCCCACTCCGGGCTCCATGCCGCGTCCGCAGGGCGGTCCCCGTCCCGGCGGCGGCCCCGGCGGCCCGCGTCCCAACCCCGGCATGATGCCGCAGCGTCCGGCTGCCGGCCCGCGTCCCGGTGGCGGTGGCCCCGGCGGCCGCGGTCCCGGCGGTGGCGGTCGTCCCGGTGGCGGTGGCGGTCGTCCCGGCGGTGGCGGCGGCTTCGCGGGTCGTCCCGGTGGCGGTGGCGGCGGTTTCGCCGGCCGTCCCGGCGGTCCCGGTGGCGGCGGTGGCGGTTTCGCCGGTCGTCCCGGTGGCCCGGGTGCCGGTGCCGGCGGCGGTGGCCGTCCCGGCTTCGGCGGCCGTCCCGGTGGTCCCGGTGGCCGTGGTGGCACGCAGGGCGCCTTCGGCCGTCCCGGTGGTCCCGCGCGTCGTGGCCGCAAGTCGAAGCGGCAGAGGCGCCAGGAGTACGAGGCCATGCAGGCCCCGTCGGTCGGCGGCGTGATGCTGCCTCGCGGCAACGGCGAGAGCATTCGCCTGTCGCGCGGTGCGTCGCTCACCGACTTCGCGGAGAAGATCAACGCCAACCCGGCGTCGCTCGTCGCGGTCATGATGAACCTCGGCGAGATGGTCACCGCGACCCAGTCCGTCTCCGACGAGACCCTCCAGCTCCTCGCGGACGAGATGAACTACACGGTTCAGATCGTCAGCCCGGAGGAGGAGGACCGCGAGCTGCTCGAGTCCTTCGACATCGAGTTCGGCGAGGACGAGGGCGACGAGGAAGACCTGGTCGTGCGTCCGCCGGTCGTGACCGTCATGGGTCACGTCGACCACGGTAAGACCCGACTGCTCGACGCCATCCGCAAGACGAACGTCATCGCGGGCGAGGCCGGCGGCATCACCCAGCACATCGGTGCCTACCAGGTCTCCACCGAGGTCAACGCCGAAGAGCGCAAGATCACCTTCATCGACACCCCGGGTCACGAGGCGTTCACCGCCATGCGTGCCCGTGGTGCGAAGTCGACCGACATCGCGATCCTGGTCGTCGCGGCCAACGACGGCGTCATGCCGCAGACGGTCGAGGCGCTCAACCACGCCAAGGCGGCCGACGTCCCGATCGTCGTCGCGGTCAACAAGATCGACGTCGAGGGTGCCGACCCGACCAAGGTGCGCGGTCAGCTGACCGAGTACGGCCTGGTGGCCGAGGAGTACGGCGGCGACACCATGTTCGTCGACATCTCCGCCAAGCAGGGTCTGCACATCGACTCGCTGCTGGAGGCCGTGGTCCTCACGGCCGACGCCTCGCTCGACCTGCGGGCCAACCCGAACCAGGACGCGCAGGGCATCTCGATCGAGTCCCGTCTCGACCGCGGCCGTGGTGCCGTGGCGACGGTCCTCGTCCAGCGAGGCACGCTGCGGGTCGGCGACACGATGGTCGTGGGCGACGCCTACGGCCGAGTGCGCGCCATGCTCGACGACAACGGCAACAACGTCGCCGAGGCCGGCCCCTCGACGCCGGTCCAGGTCCTCGGCCTGACCAACGTCCCGGGTGCGGGCGACAACTTCCTGGTGGTCGACGAGGACCGTACGGCCCGTCAGATCGCCGAGAAGCGCGCCGCCCGTGAGCGCAACGCCGCGTTCGCCAAGCGCACGCGCCGTGTGTCGCTGGAGGACCTGGACAAGGTGCTCAAGGCCGGCGAGGTCCAGCAGCTGAACCTGATCATCAAGGGTGACGCGTCTGGTTCCGTCGAGGCGCTCGAGTCCTCCCTGCTCCAGCTGGACGTCGGCGAAGAGGTCGACATCCGCGTCCTGCACCGCGGTGTCGGTGCGGTCACGGAGTCGGACATCGACCTGGCGATGGGCTCCGACGCCATCGTGATCGGCTTCAACGTCCGTGCGGCCGGCCGCGCGGCGCAGATGGCCGAGCGCGAGGGCGTGGACGTCCGGTACTACTCGGTCATCTACCAGGCGATCGAGGAGATCGAGGCGGCCCTCAAGGGCATGCTCAAGCCGGAGTACGAGGAGGTCGAGCTCGGCACGGCGGAGATCCGCGAGGTCTTCAAGTCGTCCAAGCTGGGCAACATCGCCGGTGTGCTCATCCGGTCGGGCGAGGTCAAGCGCAACACCAAGGCGCGCCTCATCCGCGACGGCAAGGTGGTCGCGGAGAACCTCAACATCGAGGGCCTGCGTCGCTTCAAGGACGACGTCACCGAGATCCGCGAAGGCTACGAGGGCGGTATCAACCTCGGAAACTTCAACGACATCAAGGTCGACGACGTCATCGCGACGTACGAGATGCGCGAGAAGCCGCGCGTGTGACCTGACACGCGACCGGGGCCGGTCGGCGGAGAATATTTCCGTCGATCGGCCCCGGCCGTTGCGTGTACGGTTCCCGTATCGGCGCCGCGCTGAGGCGCCCGTACCCCGAACCGGCGGGACATCCGGACACACACATGTATGTGGGGACTCTGTCCTTCGATCTGCTCCTCGGCGACGTCCACTCGCTCAAGGAGAAGCGCTCCCTGGTCCGTCCGATCGTCGCCGAGCTCCAGCGGAAGTACGCGGTGAGCGCGGCCGAGACCGGCCACCAGGACCTCCACCGCAGGGCCGAGATCGGGCTCGCGTACGTCTCGGGGGACGCGGGACATCTCGGAGACGTGCTGGACCGCTGCGAGCGGCTGGTGGCCGCACGGCCCGAGGTGGAACTGCTCTCGGTTCGACGCAGACTCCACAGCGACGAAGACTGAAGCAAGAAGCAAGACACTTAAGGAGACGGACCAGTGGCCGACAACGCGCGGGCTAAGAGGCTGGCGGACCTCATCCGAGAGGTGGTGGCCCAGAAGCTCCAGCGCGGGATCAAGGACCCGCGGCTCGGCTCGCACGTCACCATCACGGACACCCGGGTCACCGGGGATCTGCGGGAGGCGACCGTCTTCTACACCGTGTACGGGGACGACGAGGAGCGCGCCGCCGCCGCGGCGGGCCTGGAGAGCGCCAAGGGCATCCTGCGCTCCGAGGTCGGACGCGCGGCCGGGGTGAAGTTCACGCCCACCCTGACCTTCGTCGCGGACGCCCTGCCGGACACCGCGCGCACCATCGAGGACCTCCTCGACAAGGCGCGCCAGTCCGACGCCAAGGTGCGCGAGGCGTCCGCGGGCGCCGCGTACGCGGGTGAAGCGGACCCGTACAGGAAGCCGGGCGAAGAGGACGACGAGACGGACGACGCCGCCGAATGAGCAAGCAGCACAACACGCCCGACGGCCTTGTCATCGTCGACAAGCCGTCGGGCTTCACCTCGCACGACGTCGTCGCCAAGATGCGCGGCATCGCCCGCACCCGGCGCGTCGGCCACGCCGGCACGCTCGACCCCATGGCGACCGGCGTCCTCGTCCTCGGTGTGGAGCGCGCGACCAAGCTCCTCGGGCACCTCGCCCTCACCGAGAAGGAGTACCTCGGCACGATCCGGCTCGGCCAGACGACCGTCACCGACGACGCCGAGGGCGAGATCACCGCGTCCGCCGACGCCTCCGGGGTGACCCGGGAGGCCGTCGACGCCGGGATCGCCAAGCTGTCCGGCGACATCATGCAGGTGCCGTCCAAGGTCAGCGCCATCAAGATCGACGGCGTGCGCTCCTACAAGCGGGCGCGCGAGGGCGAGGACTTCGAGATCCCGGCCCGCCCGGTCACCGTCTCGTCCTTCGCGGTGTACGACGTGCGCGACGCGGTCGCCGAGGACGGCACCCCCGTGCTCGACCTGGTCGTGTCGGTGGTCTGCTCCTCCGGCACCTACATCCGCGCCCTCGCCCGCGACCTGGGCGCCGACCTCGGCGTCGGCGGTCACCTCACGGCCCTGCGCCGCACCCGGGTGGGCCCGTACAAGCTGGACTCGGCCAGGACGCTCGACCAGCTCCAGCAGGAGCTGACGGTCATGCCGGTCGCCGAGGCGGCCACGGCCGCGTTCCCGCGCTGGGACATCGACGCCAAGCGCGCCCGGCTGCTGCTGAACGGCGTACGGCTGGAGATGCCGGACGAGTACACCGGCTCCGGTCCCGTGGCGGTGTTCGACCCCGAGGGGCGCTTCCTGGTGCTCGTCGAGGAGCACAAGGGCAAGGCGAAGAGCCTGGCCGTCTTCGGCTGACCCCGCCGAGCGGCTCGGCCGGGTGCCCGGACGACAGGGCGCCGGCCGAGCGTGCCCGGGCGGCGCCCGTGGAGCGGCGGTCAGGAGGCTTCCTGCCGACGCTCCACGGTCCCCCCTCGGTTTCCCCCACCTCCTAGGGTTGTCCGGCCCGCCCCGTCCATTCACCCGTCCGGGCAGGCGCTCGAAGTGAACCGAGGGAGTGCAGGGGGGCGCGTTCGCCGCGCGATCTGTCCGCCCGATCACCGCGCCCCTACCGTCGAGGACAGGGCACGCGCGCGAGGCGGGGAGATTCGACCATGGCGGCAGGGGGCCGGCGGGCCGACAGCGCGCCGGACGGGGCACCGGGTGAGCCGTACGGGGACGACGGACAGGCGCCGCCGTCTCCCGGCACCGCCCGCGACGACGTCCTCGTCCAGGTGCACGACCTGGCCGGACGGCCACGCGGCCTCGGCTTCCTCGCCGACCACCACGGCACCCTGATCACCAGCCACGAGGCCGTCGACGGCCTGCGGCGCCTCGTGCTGCGCGCCGGTCGGGGCCGGTCCTGCGTGGTCGCCGCCGAGGCCGTCACCCCCCTGCCCGCGCAGGACCTGGCCCTCGTACGCACCCAGGGGCTCGGGGTGGACCCGCTCCCCGTCACCGTCCGGGACCGCGTCGACGCCGGGACGTACGTCCGGCTCGCCGCGGGCTGCTGGCGCGAGGCCCGGCTGCTGGGCGCGACCCGCGTGACGTACACGGCCACCGACCGCTTCCACGTCCTGCACGACGCCCTGGAGCTCGCGATCGGCACCGCGGGCCGGGACGCGCTCAGGCTCGGCGGGGGAGCGGCCGGCGGCCCCGTGCTGGACGCAGTGACCGGCACGGTGATCGGTGTGCTCGGCACCGCCCTGCGGCACGACGGGCGCGACGCGGGCTTCGCCGTCCCGCTGCGGCCCGCCCCGGACGGTCCGCTCGCCGGCCTCCTCGCCAGGAACGCGGCCACCGTGCCCGCCTACGGCGCCGACCTCAACCTCGCGGGCGTCCTCGAACTCACCGCCACCTCCGTCGGCTCCGACGGCCCGCCCGCCGCGCTCGCGGGCCACGCCCCCGGCACCGGCACGGCCGAACCCGTCGAACGGGCCGTCACGGCCGCGGAGTTCGCCGCCTTCGACCGGGGCCCGGCCGCCGTCTTCGGCCTCGTGGGAGCGCCCGGCAGCGGCCGTACGACGGAACTGACGGCACTCGCCGCGCGCAGGCACCGCGGCCCCGAACCCGCCCCGAGCCTGTGGCTGCGGGGCGCGGACCTGCGGGACACGGACATCTCGGTGGCCGACGCCGTACGCCGCACCCTCACCCGGGCCGCCCGCATCCTGCACGCCTCCGCCACCGGCTTCACCGCCGGGCTCGACGGCACCACCCCGGAACAGCTGGCCCGAGCGGCCCGTGCGGCCGGCCGGCCCCTGCTGCTCCTCCTGGACGGGCCCGAGGAGATGCCGCCCGTGCTGGCCCACCGGCTGCCGGCGTGGACCGAGGGCACGGCCGAGTGGCTGCGCGACACGGGCGCGCGGCTGGTGGTGGCCTGCCGGGCGGAGTACTGGGAGAGCGCGGGGGCGGAGTTTCCGCCGCACATGCTGCACGGGGTGGGCGCGGAGCCCGGGGGGCCGTCCGGATGTGCCGACACCCCGGTGCCGTCCGGAGGTGCCGACATCACCGTGCCGTCCGCCCGCGCGGGCGGCGAGCGGCTCACCCCCGATGCCCCGAGGCCCACCGCCGACACGGACACCGACCTCGACACCGACAGAGCCTCCGGCCCCGATGCCGACGAGCCACCCGCCGGCGCCCACGCCGAAGCGCCGCCCCCCGCCCCCGAGGAACCGCGGCTCCCGCCCTGCCTCCGCCTGGGCGATCTCACCGCCGACGAGGCACACCTGGCGCGAGAGCGCTACGGCATCCCCGAAGGAGCCCTCACCGAGACCGACGCCCGGCACCCGCTGACCCTGCGCCTGCTGTCCGAGGTACGGGCCGCACTGCCCGACGCCCCGGCCCCGAGAGCCGACCGGGACGACGTCCTCGCCGCCTGGCTGGACCTGATGTGCCTGCGCGTGGCCGTCCGGCTCGCCGCCGAGAACGGGCTGCGCGGCACGGCCGTACGGCGGCTCGCCGCGCGGGTGGCCGGGCAGGTGCACGAGGCGGCCCGGCGCAGCCTCGGCCCCGGACAGGGCGAACTGGACCGCGCGTCCTTCGAGGCGGTCTTCCCCTGGGGACCCGCCCCCGCCCGGCTCGGCGGCGGCACCGGCTGGGCCTCGGCCGTGCTCACCGAGGGCCTGCTCGTGCCGGCCGGCGGCGGCTACCGCTTCGCCCACGAGGAACTCGCCGACTGGATCCAGGGCACCCACCTCGACCTCGACGAGGCCCTGCGCGCCCTGGTGCACCGCCGCCGTGACCCGCGCACCGCCCGCCCCGTCGTCCCGGTACCGCGCCACCGCGTCGGACCGGTCGTCCAGGCCCTGCTGCTGCTCGCCCGTCAGCACGGCACGGACCGGCTCGCCGCGAAACTCGACGAGCTGGCGCACGCCCTGGACGCCGACCCGGACTCCTGGTGGGCCGCCCGGCTGTTCACCGAGACCCTGCTGCGCGTGCCGGACGCCACTCCGTACACGCCGGTGCTGCGGCTGCTCGCCGACAGCGTCGTCGACTGGCGGCGCCAAGGGCGGCCCGTGCCGGGGGAGTTCGGGCCCGGCTTCTGGACCGCGCTGCCACTGGCCGACACCGGCCGCTTCGACCTGCTGCGCCGCCTGGTCCTCGCGGACCCCGCCCCGGCCGAACAGGACAGCGGCACCGGCGACCGGTACCTGGACGCGACGGCACGGCTGCTCGCCGCGGACACCACCGCCGTACAGCCGCAGCTGATTCGCTGGTTCGACGACGAACGGCCGCTGCCCGCGACCCCGCACGCCACCGTCGCCCGGGCCGCGCAGGCACTGCTGCACACGCACCGGCACCGGGCGCTGGACGATCTCACCGAACTGCTCGTCGACGCCGCGCACCGGCGCGGGGACGAACTGCTCGCCGTACTGGCGGAGGACGAGCCGTCGGCCGTGTGCCGGGCCGTCGACCGCTGGGCGCACGACGAACGCCCCGCGCGGCGGGTCGCGGCCGTCACCTACGGCCTCGCCGCCGCCCCGCACGTGCGCACCGACGCCGACCGCGCCCTGCTGCGCTACGCCGCCCTCGCGCTCCTCACCCGCCCCGCCGACAGCCCGCTGCACGGCGGCGCGCTCGGCCTCCTCGTCCGCGACCCCTGCACCCGCGCCCAGCATCTCCCGCAGGCCCTCGGCCACTTCGCCGCGGGCGACCCCCATCTGCCGCCGAGCGCCCTCCTCGCCGCGCTGAACACCCACCCGGAGGCGGTGCTCGCGGCCTTCCAGGCCCGCCTGGGGACCCAGGGCGAGCACCCGTACGCGCTCGGCGGCGAAGGCTCCTGCGCCGCCCGTCCCGTACCGCGGCATCCGCCCGCCGACGCCGGCGAGGCCCTGCGCGCCCTCGCGGACGTGACCACCCCCGGCCTGGCCCGCCGGGTGGCCGCGCTGGTGCGGGAGGTCGTCGAGGCGCGGCCCGAGACCGCCGGGCACTTCGCCGCGTACGCCGACCTGCGCCTCGACCAGGGCCCCGAGGTACGCGCGGTGCTGCTGCCCCTGCTCACCGGGCTCCTGGACGACGGCCCCGAGCCGGTACGGGCCGCCCTCGCCGGGGTGATCGCGACACCCGGGAACCCCGCCTCCCGCCCGCTGCGCGCCGAGCTGTGCGAGTTCCTGCTGTCCCGCGAGCGCGACCCGGCCGTACTCGACGCCCTGCTGCGCGCCGCGGCCCCGCACGGCGGCGACGGCCTGCGCGACCTCGTCCACCGCCTCGGCCCGCTGTTCGTCCGCACCCCCGAGGGCGCCACCCGCTACGACCGTGCCCTCGTCGACCTGGGCCGCCATCTGCCCGGCTTCGCCGCACGGGTCACCGGATGGCTGACCGAGGCTCCCGAGGACTGGTCGGGCGTGATCGGCCCGGCCACCAGACGCATGATCGAGAACCTCGCGGGTGCCGTCGTATCCGCATGATCACGTTTCGTCACGTGCGAACTGTCACAGGATCGATGCCGGTGCCTGCCCCGGCGACCCGGCATGGCACCCTTAGACCTGCAGAAGAAGCATCCGTAAGAGTCAGACACGGGTTCGAGGAGCGGTCACAGTGCAGCGCTGGCGTGGCTTGGAGGACATCCCCCAGGACTGGGGGCGCAGCGTCGTCACCATCGGCTCCTACGACGGAGTCCACCGCGGGCATCAACTCATCATCAGGCATGCCGTGGACCGCGCCCGCGAACTGGGCGTGCCCACGGTGCTCGTCACCTTCGACCCGCACCCCAGCGAGGTCGTCCGTCCCGGCAGCCATCCGCCGCTGCTCGCCCCGCACCACCGCCGCGCCGAACTGATCGCGGAACTGGGCGTGGACGCGGTGCTGATCCTGCCCTTCACGGCCGAGTTCTCGAAGTTGTCGCCCGCCGACTTCGTGGCCAAGGTGCTGGTGGACAAGCTGCACGCGAAGGCCGTCGTCGAGGGCCCCAACTTCCGTTTCGGGCACAAGGCCGCGGGTGACGTGGACTTCCTGGCCGAGCAGGGCCGGACGTTCGACTTCGAGGTCGAGATCGTCGAGCTGTACGTCAGCGGCAACGCGGGCGGTGGCGAGGCCTTCTCCTCGTCCCTGACGCGGCGTCTGGTCGGCGAGGGCGACGTGGAGGGCGCAGGCGAGATCCTCGGCCGCCCGCACCGGGTGGAGGGTGTCGTCGTGCGCGGCGCCCAGCGAGGCCGTGAAATGGGCTTCCCGACGGCCAACGTCGAGACGCTCCCGCACACGGCCATCCCGGCCGACGGCGTCTACGCGGGCTGGCTGCACGTCGAGGGCGAGGCCATGCCGGCCGCGATCTCCGTCGGCACCAACCCGCAGTTCGACGGCACCGAGCGGACGGTCGAGGCGTACGCCATCGACCGCGTGGGCCTCGATCTGTACGGCCTGCACGTCGCGGTCGACTTCCTGTCCTTCGTGCGCGGCCAGGCCAAGTTCGACTCCCTGGAGGGCCTGCTGGAGCAGATGGCGGCCGATGTGAAGAAGTGCCGGGAGCTGATCGCCGCCGCGGAGTGACATCCGCTCCCACGACGCCGAAGGGCGGCCGGTGCCTCACGGGGCACCGGCCGCCCTTCGGCTTTGCGGCCTACTGCTGCGGCGGCTGGGGCGGGTACGGCTGCCCGGGCTGCTGCGGCGGATACGGCTGGCCCTGCTGGTAGGGCTGCCCCGGCTGCGGCTGCGGCTGCGGCTGTGCCTGCGGCGGCTGCTGCTGCGGGTAGGGCTGGGCGTAGGGCTGGCCGGGCTGGGGCGCCTGCGGAACCTGGGGCGCCTGAGGTGCCTGGGGCTGCTGCGGCGCGTAGGGCTGGCCCGGCTGGGGTGCCTGCGGGTACGCGCCGCCCGCCGGGGGCTGCTGCGGGTAGGCCTCGCCCGGCTGTGGCTGCGGCTGCTGCGGGTACGGCTGTCCGGGCAGGGGCTGGCCGGGCATCGGCGGGGCGACGACCGGCGGCGGGTTGCCGTCGTTGGTCCACAGTCCGTGCGCCTGCTGGTGGCGGGTGAAGTCCTCGGCGACCATCGCCGCCAGGTTGAAGTACGACTCCCGCACCTTGGGCCGCATCATGTCGAGGTCGACCTCGGCACCGGCCGCCAGGTGCTCGTCGAACGGCACGACGACGACACCGCGGCAGCGGGTCTCGAAGTGCGCGACGATGTCGTCGACCTTGATCATCTTGCCGGTCTCGCGGACCCCGGAGATGACCGTGATCGAGCGCGACACGAGATCGGCGTACCCGTGCGCGGACAGCCAGTCCAGCGTGGTGCTGGCGCTTGAGGCACCGTCCACGGACGGCGTCGAGATGATGATGAGCTGGTCGGCGAGGTCCAGCACTCCGCGCATGGCGCTGTAGAGCAGACCCGTGCCGGAGTCCGTGAGGATGATCGGGTACTGCCTGCCCAGCACGTCGATCGCGCGCCGGTAGTCCTCGTCGTTGAACGTCGTGGACACGGCCGGGTCGACGTCGTTGGCGATGATCTCCAGACCGGACGAGGCCTGGGAGGTGAACCGCCGGATGTCCATGTACGAGTTGAGGTACGGGATCGCCTGCACCAGGTCGCGGATCGTCGCCCCGGTCTCCCGCCGCACGCGGCGCCCGAGCGTACCGGCGTCCGGGTTGGCGTCGATCGCGAGGATCTTGTCCTGCCGCTCGCTGGCCAGCGTGGAGCCGAGCGCGGTGGTGGTCGTCGTCTTGCCGACACCGCCCTTGAGGCTGATGACCGCGATCCGGTAGCAGGAGAGCACTGGAGTGCGGATCAGCTGCAACTTGCGCTGCCGCTCGGCCTCTTCCTTCTTTCCGCCGATCTTGAAGCGGGAGGGCGCGGCGGCCGGGCGGCCGCTCTTCGCCTTCTGGCGCTTGTTGTTGAGCAGCCGGTCCGAGGACAGCTCCACGGCGGCGGTGTAACCGAGCGGCGCGGCACCGGGGTTGGTGGGCTGGCGCTGATCGTGCTGGATGGGCTGCGGCCAGGCGGCACCGGCGCGGGGGTCGGCGGGAGCCTGGGCCTGCGGCGCGGGGGCCTGGGCCTGCGGCGGCTGGCCGGGGTGCGGCTGGGGCTGGCCCTGCGGCTGCGGCGGCTGTGCTGCCTGAGGGGCCTGCTGCGGCTGCTCCTGGGGGGCGTAGGCCTGGGGGTGCTGGGCTTGCGGGGGGATCGGGGCCGGGGGCTGGGGTTGGGGCTGGGGTGCCTGCTGGGCGGGGGGCTGCTGAGGCATGTCCGCCGGGGCGGGGGCGGGGGCCGCCGGGGCCTGGGGCTGGGGTGCCTGGGCCTGCGGGAAGCCATAGCCGCCGGGGTGGGCGGTGTGATCGGGTGCCGGGGCGCCGGGGTGGGGGAAGCCGTAGCCGCCCTGCGGGCCCGTGGGGGAGGGGGGAGTGGGCTGCGGGGGCGCCTGGGGGGCGGGTGCCGCAGCGGTGGGCGGCTGGGCCGCGGGTGCCGGGGCGCCGGGCTGCGGGAAGCCGTAGCCGCCCTGGGCGCCGGGCGCGGGGGGCTGCGGGAAGCCGTAGCCGGGCTGGGGCGCGGCGGGCGGCTGGTTCCACCCGGCGGGCGCCGGCTGCGGCGCCTGCGGCTGGAACGGCGGCTGCTGGGCGGGCACGGCCGGCTGGTGGTCCTGCGGGGGTACGGCGGGCTGGGGCTGGGGCGCGACCGGGGCAGGCGGCGGGACCTGGGCCTGCGGAGGGACCGGGGCGGGAGGCTGCGCCTGCGGCTGGGCGGGCCACTGCGCGGCAGGGGCCGGGGCGGACGGCTGGTACGGCGGGGGCGGCACGGGAGCCCACTCGGGCGGCGTGATGCCGGGGACGCCCGCGGGGATGCCGGGGGCGGCCTGAGGCGGGAGGCTCCGCGGGACCGCGTCCTGGGGCGTGGTGTCGTGCGGGACGGCGTCTTCAGGGGCAGCGTCCTGCGGGACGGCGTCCTGCGGGATCGCGTCCGACGGCTCGGGCTCGGCGGGGGGCGCGTCCACGGGGACCGCGTCGGAGGGCTCGGTGTCCTCGACGCGGTGGTCCAGGGGCGCGGCGTCCTCGGGCTCGGCGACCGGCGGGGTGTCCTGGGGCTCCTCGTCGGACTCGGCCTCGGACTCGGCCTCGGACTCGGCCAGGGCCGGGCCCGGCTCCGAGTCCGCCTCGGCGACGACAGGCTCGTCGTCCTGGTTCTCGGTGTCGAGGTCGGCGTCCGTGGCGGCGTCGGTGTCGGCCTCGGCCGCTGCCCCTGATACGGCCTCGGGCTCGGCGGAGTCGGCGAGTTCGGTGTCGTCGCCCTCGCCGTCCGGGACGTCCGTGTCCTGGTCGTCGTAGGAGAGACCGGCGTCGGTCAGGTCGTCACCCGAAGGGGCGTCGCCCGTGGGGCTGTTGTCGGAACCGCCGTCCGCGGACTCGCTGTCGGCGGAGGCGCCGGCGTCCGAAGGGCTGTCGTCCGAACGACCGGCGTTCTCCTCGGGCTCGGGCGATTCCTCGTCCGCCACCTCTTCCGAGGGCACCGCATCGGCGTCGGACTCGGGCTCGGGGGCGCGTTCCGCGATCTCCCGCCTCAGGGCCGCTGCGGAGAAGCGCATGGTGGCGCCGCTCTCCAGGTCACCGTTGCCGCCTTCGCCCGACTCCGGCTCCTCGGCGGGTGCCGGGAACCCGCTCACGGCGAAGCTCGGCACCGCGCTCGGTGACGCGGCGTCAGCCTCGGGCGTCTCGGGCGCACTCGGCCGCGTCTGCGGCTCGAACCCGCTCCCGACAGGCAGACGCGGTACGGCGATCGGGCTCCCGGTCGGCGGCGGGAACGCCCCGCCCCCCTCCGGCACGGGCGGCACGTACGGCGCCCCGGGCGCGGGCGAGGCAGCGGCGGGCGGCGTGAACGGCCCCCCAGGCGCGGGAGCGGGCGCAGGAGGAGCAGCGGGGGCAGGCGGCGTGAAGGCCGCCCCCGGCGCAGGAGGCGCGAAAGGCGCCCCGGGCGCCGGCGTCGTGGCCGCCGGCGGCGTGAAGGGAGCCCCCGGCGCAGGCGCAGGCGCAGACGTCGCGGGCGCGGGCGGCGTGAAAGGAGCCCCCGGAGCAACGGCAGGCGGTGCGAACGGCGCCCCGGGCACGGGCGGTACGGGCGGCGCCACCGGCGGAACCGAAGCCGCACCGAACCCGGCCCCGGCGTCGCCACCGAACCCGGCCCCGGCCGAGCTGTCGGCCCCAGCGCTCACGGCTCCCGCACTCGCGGACCCCGCAACCCCCGGCTCAAGGCCCTCCGACGCGCCCGTAGCCCCCGCACCGGCCGCGTCCGCAGCCTCCGCCGCGTCACCGCCCGCCGCGCTCCCCGCGCCCGGCGAGGCCGGCGAACCCGCCGCGTCCCCGGCCGCGTTCTGCGTGTACCAGGCGGGCGGCGCGTAGTCGAGGCTGAACTCGCCCGTCGTCTCGATGGCGGACTCCGCGTCGGGCTGGTCGTCGCCGGGCGTCGCCCAGCCCCCGCGGATCCCGTCCCGATCGCTGCTCACAGTTCCTCCTGGTGTGGTCGGACACCCGCGTGCCGTGCCGGGGCGACCATGTCTCGTCTTCCGAAGCCTTCGAGGCCGTGTCCGAGGTCGTCCGATCCGCCGGCTCTCCCCCTCGGGCCTGCCGCCCGGTCCACGGGGCTGGCGGCACGCCCGGACCCAGCCTAATCACCGTGCGCCGCGCCCCGGCAGGCCCGTCCACCCCTGAGCACCCGACCACTGCGTCACAGCCTGCCCACCGATTCCGTACCCACCCCGGGGCACAGTGGACGAACCCGGTGAACAAAGCGGTCGATATACGTGAACTTCCCGAACATCCCGAACTTCCCCGACCTGCACCGGTATTGGGCCCCGAGCCGCCGTACCCGACCCGTTCCGGCCACCGGGAGGCGGCATAGTAGGGGATTGATCATCCCCCGCCCGCCTCCCCAACCACCCATAGAAAAGGACCTTTTCGCGTGAGCTTCGGCCCACCCCCGTCCATCTACACACAATCCGCACTGACCGCGGAGCAGCAGCAGGGCAGGCGCCGCAGGAAGCGCCTGCTCGGCGGTCTCTCCGTCGTCCTGGTCCTGGCGCTCTCCGTGGGCGGCTGGCTCGTTCTGCGCAGCGGTGACGGCCCCGGGCCCGACGACGCCAAGGCGGCGGCCGCCACGGGCGGGGGCCGGCTCGACGTGCGCGAGACGGTCGAGAAACGGCCCGCCAACCAGCGCGGCGTCATGGGCTTCCGCTTCTCCGCCGACGACATGGCACCCGGCGAGCGCCACGAGATGCCCGGCACCTGGGCCACCGACAAGATCCTGGCCAGGGGCATCAACCGCACCCTGATCGGGTTCGGCATCGGCAAGGACGTGGCCGTCGGCGAGGAGGAGTGGAAGCTGCGCCTCGACGGCCCGATCTGCGGCGTCACCCGCGACGTGACCGGCGAGAACCGTACGGCCGTACTGTCCCGGGAGAGCGAGGACGCGGCCGCGCTGTGCAACCAGGTCGTCTTCGTCGACCTGGACGACGGCAAGAAGGTCTGGCAGCGCGAGGCCCCGGTCTCCAAGCTCGGCACCGGCAAGGGCAGCCCGAAGGAGAGCGGCGGCAGCCAGGACACGCCGGGCGTCGCCCTCACCCACGGCACCGTGGCCGTCACCTGGGGCGGCGGCACCGACGCCTTCGCCATGGACACCGGCAAGCCCCGCTGGAGCGTCGAGTCCGACTCCGCCGACAAGTGCGAGCACCACGGCGCCGTCGGCGGAACCGGCCTGGTCGTGCGCCTCCAGTGCTGGACCGGCGACACGTACGACAGCCTCACCTACAAGGTGCGCGGGCTCGACCCGGACACGGGCGCGACCCGGTGGACGTACAAGCTGGACGCCGGCATCCAGGACGTGCGCGTGCTGTCGACCGAGCCAGCGGTGCTGGCCGTCGCGGCCGCCGACATCGGCATCACGCACATCCTCGCCCTCGACGAGAAGGGCAAGCACCGCACCACCATCACGCTGGCCAAGGACGCCTACGTCGCCGAGTGCGCCAGCGAGACGGATCTGCTCGCCACCGGCGACTGCCCGACCGTCGTGGTCGGCGACGGCCAGGTCTTCCTCACCACCTCCGAGCAGGGCGACACGATCCACAACTACAACTGGATCGTCGGCTTCGACCTGAAGACCGGGCGGACGACGGAGAAGTTCGAGTCGGGCCGCAACGCCCTGCTGCACCCGCTGCGGATGAGTGGCGGCAAGCTCCTGGCCCTGCGCGACAGCAGCGACCACATCACGCCCATGGGCCTGGTCTCCCTGGACCCGCGCACCGGCGGGGAGACGACGTATCTCTACTTCGACCTGCCCACCGAGGGCTGGACGCTCACCTCGACGGAACTGGCCGACATCGTCGTCGAGAGCGGCCGCATCTTCTTCGCGGCTAAGTCCGCCAGCGCCCCCGACAACGGGGACGGCAGCAAGTCCTGGGTCTGGCTGACCGTCGGCATCGAACCCGACGCGGCCCGCAAGAGGTAACCGCGCACGGGGCGGGGAGCGGCTGCTCCCCGCCCCGCACGCGCGCGTGCCTCAGCCCTCGCCCGGAGCCGGCTCCAGATCGAACTCCCCGTCGCGTGCCCCCAGCACGAAGGCCCGCCACTCCGCCTCCGTGTAGCGCAGCACGGTCGCGTGGTCGAGCGACGAGCGCATGGCGACCGCGCCGTCGGGCAGATACGCGATCTCCACACGCTCCTCGTGACCCTCGGTGCCCGGCGCGCTGTGCCACTCGACGCCGGAGATGTCGAGGGCGTACAGCTCGTCGCGCTCGCGCTCCTTGCGTGCCTTCACGGCCGCGTCCACTTCCTCCGCCATGCCGAGGCGCCCCTTTCCGACGTGCCTGTGATCCCGCAGGTCACCCTAGTGGCCGTACGCGCGCGTGGAGGGCTGTTCCCGGCCCCCGGCACAGGGGCCCGCCGTCGGCTGGTACCCTGAGTGACGGCCGTTTGTGTACGCGCCCCCGGAGTCCCCGCAGGACCCTGGAGGCCGCGCCCAGCGGATCCCCGCCTCCCGAGTAACGGAAGCTCCCCCGAGACAAAGACCGGGGGCACTCGGTGGCCGTTCGAAGACTACGAGGAGTACGCGTGCCGCTCGACGCCGCTACGAAGAAGCAGATCATCAGCGAGTTCGGTCAGAAGGAGGGCGACACCGGCTCCCCCGAGGTCCAGGTCGCCATGCTCTCGCGTCGGATCTCCGACCTGACCGAGCACCTCAAGGCCCACAAGCACGACCACCACTCCCGCCGTGGTCTGCTGATCCTGGTCGGTCAGCGCCGTCGCCTCCTGCAGTACCTGGCGAAGAAGGACATCCAGCGCTTCCGTGCGCTGGTCGACCGCCTGGGCATCCGCCGCGGTGCGGCGGGCGCCAAGTAAGACGCCTCGAAGGGAGCGGTTCCCGGAAAGATCGGGACCGCTCCCTTTGCCGTACGTGCGGAAACGTGCGGACTGTCACCACCCCTTTGTAGTGTGGTAGCACAACGCAATACGGACGCACAGCACCAAGAAGTAGACGCACAGCACGAAAATGAAGAGGAGAAGCGCACCAAGCCGCCGCCGGTCCTCGGTAGTGGCCCCCGGGGGGAAGCGAGCCCCGGGTGCTTCGATCGAAGACCGGCCCGCACCGCACGGAGCGCTTCTCCACCATCGTCCCCCTGCCACACGGGCAGCCCGGGACGAAGACGAGGAGAAATTGCTGGTGGAGAACGAGACCCACTACGCCGAGGCCGTCATCGACAACGGCTCCTTCGGCACCCGCACCATTCGCTTCGAGACGGGCCGCCTGGCCAAGCAGGCCGCCGGCTCCGCCGTCGCGTACCTGGACGACGACACCATGGTGCTGTCGGCCACCACGGCTTCCAAGAACCCCAAGGACCAGCTCGACTTCTTCCCCCTCACGGTGGACGTCGAGGAGCGGATGTACGCCGCCGGCAAGATCCCCGGCAGCTTCTTCCGCCGTGAGGGCCGTCCCTCCGAGGACGCCATCCTCACCTGCCGTCTGATCGACCGCCCGCTGCGCCCGTCCTTCCGCAAGGGCCTGCGCAACGAGATCCAGGTCGTCGCGACGGTCATGGCCCTCAACCCCGACCACCTGTACGACGTCGTGGCGATCAACGCCGCGTCCGCGTCCACGCAGCTGGCCGGTCTGCCCTTCTCCGGCCCGATCGGCGGCGTCCGCGTCGCGCTGATCCGCGGCCAGTGGGTGGCCTTCCCGACGCACACCGAGCTCGAGGACGCCGTCTTCGACATGGTCGTCGCGGGCCGCGTCCTGGAGGACGGCGACGTCGCGATCATGATGGTCGAGGCCGAGGCCACCGACAAGACCATCCAGCTGGTCGAGGGCGGCGCCGAGGCGCCGACCGAGGAGGTCGTCGCCGCCGGTCTGGACGCCGCGAAGCCCTTCATCAAGGTGCTCTGCAAGGCCCAGGCCGACCTCGCCGCCAAGGCCGCGAAGCCGACCGGCGAGTTCCCCGTGTTCCTCGACTACCAGGACGACGTCCTGGAGGCGCTGTCCGCCGCCGTCCGCCCGGAGCTGACCTCCGCGCTGACCATCGCGGGCAAGCAGGACCGCGAGGCCGAGCTGGACCGCGTCAAGGCGCTCGCCGCCGAGAAGCTCCTGCCGGAGTTCGAGGGCCGCGAGAAGGAGATCTCCGCCGCGTACCGCTCCCTGACCAAGCAGCTCGTCCGCGAGCGCGTGATCAAGGAGAAGAAGCGCATCGACGGCCGTGGCGTCACGGACATCCGTACGCTCGCCGCCGAGGTCGAGGCCATCCCGCGCGTGCACGGCTCGGCGCTGTTCGAGCGTGGCGAGACCCAGATCCTGGGCGTCACCACCCTCAACATGCTCCGCATGGAGCAGCAGCTGGACACCCTCTCCCCGGTGACCCGCAAGCGCTACATGCACAACTACAACTTCCCGCCGTACTCCGTCGGCGAGACCGGCCGCGTCGGTTCGCCGAAGCGCCGCGAGATCGGCCACGGCGCGCTCGCCGAGCGCGCGATCGTGCCGGTCCTGCCGACCCGCGAGGAGTTCCCCTACGCGATCCGTCAGGTGTCCGAGGCCCTCGGCTCCAACGGCTCGACGTCCATGGGCTCGGTCTGCGCCTCCACCATGTCGCTGCTGAACGCCGGTGTGCCCCTGAAGGCCCCCGTCGCCGGTATCGCCATGGGCCTGATCTCCCAGGAGATCAACGGCGAGACGCACTACGTCGCCCTCACCGACATCCTCGGTGCGGAGGACGCCTTCGGTGACATGGACTTCAAGGTCGCCGGCACCAAGGAGTTCGTGACCGCCCTCCAGCTCGACACCAAGCTGGACGGCATCCCGGCCTCGGTCCTCGCCGCCGCCCTGAAGCAGGCCCGCGACGCCCGTCTCCACATCCTCGACGTGATGATGGAGGCCATCGACCGGCCCGACGAGATGTCCCCCAACGCGCCGCGGATCATCACCGTGAAGATCCCGGTCGACAAGATCGGTGAGGTCATCGGCCCCAAGGGCAAGATGATCAACCAGATCCAGGAGGACACGGGCGCCGAGATCACGATCGAGGACGACGGCACCATCTACATCGGTGCCTCCGACGGCCCGGCCGCCGAGGCCGCCCGCGCCACGATCAACGGCATCGCCAACCCGACCATGCCCGAGGTCGGCGAGCGCTACCTGGGCACGGTCGTGAAGACGACCACCTTCGGCGCGTTCGTCTCCCTGCTGCCCGGCAAGGACGGTCTGCTGCACATCTCGCAGATCCGCAAGCTGGCCGGCGGCAAGCGCGTGGAGAACGTCGAGGACGTCCTCGGTGTGGGCCAGAAGGTCCAGGTCGAGATCGCCGAGATCGACTCCCGCGGCAAGCTCTCCCTCATCCCCGTGATCGAGGGCGAGGAAGGTTCTGACGACAAGGACGACACCGACAAGTGACGTCTCGTAGCACCACGGCGACGGCCCGCACCTCTTCGGAGGCGCGGGCCGTCGCCCGTACCCAAACCCTGATCAAGGGCGTCAACGGCATCGGCACGGTGCGTAAGACGACCCTGCCCGGCGGCCTGCGCATCGTCACCGAGACGCTGCCCTCGGTGCGCTCGGCGACCTTCGGCATCTGGGCCCACGTCGGCTCCCGCGACGAGACCCCGGCACTGAACGGCGCCACGCACTACCTGGAGCATCTGCTCTTCAAGGGCACCACCCGGCGCAGCGCCCTGGACATCTCCTCCGCGCTCGACGCCGTCGGCGGCGAGATGAACGCCTTCACGGCCAAGGAGTACACCTGCTACTACGCGCGTGTGCTCGACACGGACCTCCCGCTCGCCATAGACGTGGTCTGCGACATGCTGACCGGCTCCCTCATCCTGGAGGAGGACGTCAACGTCGAGCGGGGCGCGATCCTCGAAGAGATCGCCATGACCGAGGACGACCCGGGCGACTGTGTGCACGACCTGTTCGCGCACACCATGTTCGGCGACAACCCCCTCGGCCGCCCGGTCCTCGGCACGGTCGACACGGTCAACGCCCTCAGCGCCGACCGCATCCGCCGCTTCTACAAGAAGCACTACGACCCCACGCACCTGGTCGTGGCCTGCGCCGGCAACATCGACCACAACAAGGTCGTACGACAGGTCCGCGCGGCCTTCGAGAAGGCGGGCGCCCTCAAGAACACCGACGCACGGCCCATCGCCCCGCGCGACGGCCACCGCACCCTGCGCACCGCGGGCCGCGTCGAACTCCTCGGCCGCAAGACCGAGCAGGCCCACGTCGTCCTCGGCATGCCGGGCCTGGCCCGCACCGACGACCGCCGCTGGGCCCTCGGCGTGCTCAACACCGCCCTCGGCGGCGGCATGTCCTCCCGGCTGTTCCAGGAGGTCCGCGAGAAGCGCGGCCTGGCCTACAGCGTGTACTCCTACACGTCCGGCTTCGCCGACTGCGGCCTGTTCGGCGTCTACGCCGGCTGCCGCCCCTCGCAGGTGCACGACGTGCTGAAGATCTGCCGCGACGAACTCGACCACGTCGCCCGGCACGGTCTGACCGACGAGGAGATCGAGCGCGCCATCGGCCAGCTGCGCGGCTCCACCGTCCTCGGCCTGGAGGACACCGGCGCGCTGATGAACCGCATCGGCAAGAGCGAGCTGTGCTGGGGGGAGCAGATGTCGGTCGACGACATGCTCGCCCGGATCGCCGCGGTGACCCCGGACGACGTCCGCGACATAGCCGGCGCCATCCTGGGACAGCGGCCCTCGCTGTCGGTCATCGGCCCGCTCAAGGACAAGCAGGCGGCCCGACTGCACGACGCCGTCGCCTGACCCCGTCCGCCTCCGGAACATCCGACGTTAGGAAGCAACTGAGATGAGCAAGCTGCGCGTGGCGGTCCTCGGCGCCAAGGGCCGTATCGGCTCCGAGGCGGTACGGGCGGTCGAGGCCGCCGAGGACATGGAGCTGGTCGCCGCCCTCGGCCGCGGCGACAAGCTGGAGACCCTCGCGGAGACCGGCGCCCAGGTCGCCGTCGAGCTGACCACGCCCGACTCGGTGATGGCCAACCTGGAGTACTGCGTCGGGCACGGCATCCACGCCGTCGTCGGTACGACGGGCTGGACCGAGGACCGCCTCGCCCGGCTGAACGGCTGGCTCGCCGACTCCCCGGCCACGGGTGTGCTGATCGCCCCGAACTTCTCCATCGGGGCCGTGCTGACCATGAAGTTCGCGCAGATCGCGGCGCCGTACTTCGAGTCGGTCGAGGTCGTCGAGCTGCACCACCCGAAGAAGGTCGACGCCCCCTCCGGGACCGCCACGCGCACCGCGCAGCTCATCGCCGAGGCCCGTGCCAAGGCGGGCACGGCACCGGCGCCGGACGCCACGGGGACCGGCCTGGAGGGCGCCCGGGGCGCGGACGTCGACGGCATCCCCGTCCACTCCGTGCGCCTGCGCGGCCTGCTGGCCCACCAGGAGGTCCTGCTCGGCGGCGAGGGCGAGACCCTCACCGTCCGCCACGACTCCCTGCACCACAGCAGCTTCATGCCGGGCATCCTGCTCGGCGCCCGCCGGGTGGTGACGACTCCGGGCCTGACCTTCGGCCTGGAGCACTTCCTGGACCTGGGCTGAGGACACACCGATGCGCGCGAAGATCTCCTACGCCGTCACGGCGGCCGTCCTGGTCGTCTACTTCGTCCTGGCCGGCAGCCGTGGCGTGATGCTGATCCGGTCCGGCACGCTCCTCACGGTCACCTTCGGCGTGGCGGTGCTGATCCTGCCGGTCATCGGCGTGTGGTTCCTGTGGAAGAACACCCAGTTCGTCCGCAGGGCCAACGCCCTCGCCGCCGAACTGGACGCCGAGGGCGGCCTGCCGGTGGACGAACTGCGGCGCACCCCCAGCGGCCGTGTCGACCGGGACTCCGCCGACGAGGTCTTCGCCCGCCGCAAGGCCGAGACGGAGGCCGCCCCCGAGGACTGGCGCAGCTGGTTCCGGCTGGCCGTCGCCTACCACGACGCCCGCGACACCCCGCGTGCCCGCAAGGCGATGCAGCGCGCCATCGCCCTGCACGACGGCCGCCCGGTCCAGGCGGTCTGAACGCCGTACACCGAAGGGGCCGGCCCGCGTCCACCGCGGGCCGGCCCCTTCACGTATGCGGGCCGGTGACGGCCGCCGGGCTCAGCCCCGCCGGTACTCCGCGGCCCACGCCTCGATGGTGTCGGCCGCGCGGTCGAAGGCCTCGAAGCGGCCGAGGAAGTCCGCGTTGTGCGTGGTCATCAGCGGCGGCAGATCGGAGGCGGCCCGGTCCCGCAGCGTGGGCAGCAGGGCCTGGCCCTGCACGGTGCGGGGCAGGCCGAGCCAGCGCACCGGTTGCTGCGCCGTACGCATCGCGGTCACCCGGTCCCAGCCGGTCGTGCGGGTGACGAAGAAGCTCACCTGGCGCAGCCCGCGGGCACTCACCCAGACGCCCATCCGCAGCAGCCGCAGCGCGCCGACGATGATCGCCAGCGCGAGGCCGAAGACGACGCCGGCCCCGCCGAACGTCCCGGTCAGCGCGATGATGACCCCCGCGAACAGCACGAACGAGGCGAGCATCAGGCAGATCGCGGCCGCGCCGACCCGCCAGGGACCGGGCCGGTAGGGGCGCCGCCAGCGGTCGCGGTCGTCGAAGGGCAGCGCGACGTCGTCAGCCGCCTCGAAGGCACGGTCGGCCGTCAGGAAGGGCAGGGGCACGGCTGGTCCTCACTCGATCCACGCAGGGGCAGTGCCCGGTGAGGCTATCGACCCCGGTCCACCCCCACCACCCTCGGGGGTCCGGATGGGGTCAGCGGGCCGGTGCGGCCTGGGACTGCTGTGTCCCGTCGGCGTGTTCGGTCGACAGCGCCGGCATACCGAGGACCAGGGCGCCCACCGGCGCGCCGACGATCGTGGCCCCCAGCAGCCAGCGCCCGGCTGTCTCCCGGACCGAGGCCCGCTCCCGGGCCGGGGGAGCGACATCGCTGTGGAACATCGGGGTGTGGTTCCTTTCGGGGCAGTTCGAACGAATCATGCTCACCGGGACAGACGAGCGAGAGCGTCAAAAGGTGCCTGCTTCCCCGCAATTCGCCGAACTCATCCCGGACCGGTACCGAACGTCCGGCTGTCGGTGCGGAGCCGTAGAGTGGGCGCCGCCCAGCGAAGTGATGGAAGGACCCTCCGAGCCGTGACCGACACCCCCGCCGACGATCTCAAGCCCAGCTTCCGCAGCGACGTCACCGTCGAGCTGGTCAAGCACAGCGCGGCCGACTCCGACGTGCTGTGGGCCGCCCGTGTCTCCACCGCCGGCGAACAGTCCCTGGACGAGCTCAAGAAGGACCCCGAGCGCTCCAAGGGCCTGATCAACTACCTGATGCGGGACCGGCACGGCAGCCCGTTCGAGCACAACTCGATGACCTTCTTCATCAGCGCCCCGATCTTCGTGTTCCGCGAGTTCATGCGGCACCGCGTGGGCTGGTCCTACAACGAGGAGAGCGGGCGCTACAGGGAGCTCGAGCCCGTCTTCTACGTCCCCGACGCGGCCCGCAAGCTGGTCCAGGAGGGCCGTCCGGGCAAGTACCGGTTCGTCGAGGGCACCGCGGCCCAGCAGGAGCTCACCGGCCGCGTCATGGAGGACTCGTACCGCCAGGCCTACGAGGCCTACCAGGAGATGCTCGCCGCCGGCGTCGCCCGTGAGGTCGCCCGGGCCGTGCTCCCCGTCGGCCTGTTCTCCTCGATGTACGCCACGTGCAACGCCCGCTCGCTGATGCACTTCCTCGGCCTGCGCACCCAGCACGAGCTGGCCAAGGTGCCGTCCTTCCCCCAGCGGGAGATCGAGATGGTGGGCGAGAAGATGGAAGCCGAGTGGCAGCAGCTGATGCCGCTCACCCACGCGGCCTTCAACGCCAACGGCCGCGTGGCCCCGTAAGGCACACGGTTTCCCCGTCCGGCACAGGTGTACGGATCAGCCGCGCGAAGTGTCCGTATTGCGGCATTTAGCGAAGTTCATCTAGCCTGATCAAACGGACCCGGCACTGCTTGAACCCCCGAGCAGGCAGTGCCGGGCTCCGCCTTTGTCATGACTTTTCGCTCCCCCCGAGGGCAGACCGCGCCTTGAGCAACGAGTAGCGTGTAACCCATGGCTCCGACCTCCACTCCGCAGACCCCCTTCGGGCGGGTCCTCACCGCCATGGTCACGCCGTTCACGGCGGACGGCGCACTCGACCTCGACGGCGCACAGCGGCTCGCAACCCACCTGGTGGACGCAGGCAACGACGGCCTGATCATCAACGGCACCACCGGCGAGTCCCCGACCACCAGCGACGCGGAGAAATCGGACCTCGTACGAGCCGTACTGGAGGCGGTCGGCGACCGCGCCCACATCGTGGCCGGAGTCGGCACCAACGACACCCACCACAGCGTCGAGCTGGCCAAGGCCGCCGAGAAGACCGGCGCCCACGGCCTCCTGGTCGTCACCCCGTACTACAACAAGCCCCCGCAGGAGGGCCTGTACCGCCACTTCACGGCCGTCGCCGACGCCGCCGAGCTGCCGGTCATGCTCTACGACATCCCCGGCCGCAGCGGCGTCCCGATCGACACCGAGACGCTCGTCCGCCTCGCCCAGCACCCGAGGATCGTCGCCAACAAGGACGCCAAGGGCGACCTCGGCCGCGCCAGCTGGGCCATCGCCCGCTCCGGCCTCGCCTGGTACTCCGGCGACGACATGCTCAACCTGCCCCTGCTCTCGGTGGGCGCCGTCGGCTTCGTCTCCGTCGTGGGCCACGTCGTCACCCCCGACCTGCGCGCCCTGGTCGAGGCGTACACCTCGGGTGATGTGCAGAAGGCCACGGAGATCCACCAGAAGCTGCTCCCCGTCTACACCGGCATGTTCCGCACCCAGGGCGTCATGACCACCAAGGCCGCGCTCGCCCTCCAGGGCCTGCCCGCCGGTCCGCTGCGCGCCCCCATGGTGGAGTGCTCGCCGGAAGAGGTGGCCCAGCTCAAGATCGATCTTGCCGCCGGCGGGGTACAGCTCTGACAACGGACTTCGCGGAACCGCACACCGCGCAAAGACTTCACAACTGAACAGCGGGGCCACCGGTGCCCGCACCCACCTTGCAACGACAACTGCTTCTGCACGAACGTCACGCGCGCCACGTGCCTCACCGGTACGTGGCGTGCGTGGTGAGGAGAGTCTTTTGAGTCATCCGCACCCTGAACTCAGCGCGCCCCCGCCGCTTCCCGAAGGCGGCCTGCGGGTCACCCCGCTCGGCGGCCTCGGCGAGATCGGCCGCAACATGACGGTCTTCGAGTACGGCGGCCGCCTGTTGATCGTCGACTGCGGCGTGCTCTTCCCCGAGGAGGAGCAGCCCGGAATCGACCTGATCCTGCCGGACTTCTCGTCCATCCGGGACCGCCTCGACGACATCGAGGGCATCGTCCTGACCCATGGCCACGAGGACCACATCGGCGGTGTGCCCTTCCTGCTGCGCGAGAAGCCGGACATCCCGCTGATCGGCTCCAAGCTGACCCTCGCCCTGATCGAGGCCAAGCTCCAGGAGCACCGCATCCGCCCCTACACCCTCGAGGTGGCCGAGGGGCAGCGCGAGCGCGTCGGCCCCTTCGACTGCGAGTTCATCGCGGTCAACCACTCCATCCCGGACGCCCTGGCCGTCGCGATCCGCACCCCGGCCGGCATGGTGGTCCACACGGGTGACTTCAAGATGGACCAGCTCCCGCTGGACAGCCGCCTCACGGACCTGCACGCCTTCGCACGGCTGAGCGAGGAGGGCATCGACCTCCTGCTCAGCGACTCGACGAACGCCGAGGTCCCGGGATTCGTCCCGCCCGAGCGCGACATCTCGAACGTCCTGCGTCAGGTCTTCGCCAACGCCCACAAGCGGATCATCGTGGCGAGCTTCGCCAGCCACGTCCACCGCATCCAGCAGATCCTGGACGCCGCCCACGAGTACGGCCGCCGTGTCGCCTTCGTGGGCCGCTCGATGGTCCGCAACATGGGCATCGCCCGTGACCTGGGCTATCTCAAGGTCCCGCCGGGCCTGGTCGTGGACGTCAAGACGCTCGACGACCTCCCGGACCACCAGGTCGTACTGGTCTGCACGGGCTCCCAGGGCGAGCCGATGGCCGCCCTGTCCCGCATGGCCAACCGCGACCACCAGATCCGGATCGTCGACGGCGACACGGTCATCCTCGCCTCGTCGCTCATCCCCGGCAACGAGAACGCGGTCTACCGCGTGATCAACGGCCTCACCCGCTGGGGTGCCAACGTCGTCCACAAGGGCAACGCCAAGGTCCATGTCTCGGGCCACGCCTCGGCCGGCGAGCTGCTGTACTTCTACAACATCTGCCGCCCGAAGAACCTGATGCCGGTCCACGGCGAATGGCGTCACCTGCGGGCGAACGCCGAGCTGGGAGCCATGACCGGCGTTCCGCACGACAGGATCGTCATCGCCGAGGACGGCATCGCCGTCGACCTCATCGAGGGCAAGGCCAAGATCTCGGGCAAGGTCCAGGCGGGTTACGTCTACGTCGACGGCCTCTCCGTCGGCGACGTGGGCGAGCCGGCCCTGAAGGACCGCAAGATCCTCGGCGACGAGGGCATCATCTCGGTGTTCGTGGTGGTCGACTCGTCCACCGGCAAGATCACCGGCGGCCCGCACATCCAGGCCCGTGGTTCCGGCATCGAGGACTCCGCCTTCGGGGACGTCATCCCGAAGATCACGGAGATCCTGGAGCGCTCGGCCCAGGACGGCGTGGTGGAGCCCCACCAGCTCCAGCAGCTGATCCGCCGGACCCTCGGCAAGTGGGTCTCCGACACCTATCGGCGCAGGCCGATGATCCTCCCGGTCGTCGTCGAGGTCTGACCCCGACGTCCCACCGGACGCGCCAACCCGGAGCGGGGGGGGGGGGGGGGGGGGGGGGGGGGGGGGGGGGGGGAAGGCTGTGCGGGCCCCCCAAAGGGGAAAGGAGAAGGGAGTATGTGTGGAACG